>CAMGCN010000077.1 GCA_946040935.1 uncultured Clostridia bacterium
TTATTGTTGATTATTACCGTTAGTAGCGGTATAATTATATATTAAGTTCAAACTTAAATTAGTAAACGTTTTTCGGAGGCTGTTTAGAAAGCAAAATGAATATATTTACTGTTGCTTTTTTCGGACATAGATATATTGTAAATCCCTTTCAAATGGAAAAAAGACTTGATAAAATCATAGAGAATCTGATAAAAGAAAAGCATAAGGTTGAATTTCTTGTGGGCAGAAACGGAGACTTTGATCAATATGTTTCCTCTGCCGTCATTCGCTCAAAAAGAAAATATAGAGATGATAATAGTTTCCTTGTGCTTATTTTACCATACGCAACTGCCGAATATAAAAATAATGTTGAGTCTTTCGAAAAATACTATGATGAGATTGAAATATGTCAATCGTGTGCCGACGTACATTTCAAATCTGCTTTGAAAATACGTAACCGTGAAATGGTAGATCGTGCTGATTTGGTTGTATGTTTTATCGACCACGAATCCGGCGGTGCATATCAAACAATTCAATATGCCAAAAGGCAAAATAAAAAAATTATAAATCTTGCATTATAAAAAACAAAAAGTGTTTTTGTATACCGGGATGAAATTGGAATCCGAAAATACTGACTGCGCGAGTGCTTGAAGTCATCAGCCGAAAATAATATCTATGGGGATTAGACATGCCGTCGCGGACATTATATCGTTCGCGACAACTTTTTCATTTAAAAAGTCGTCGGCTCACACACTCCATCGCTACTCCTTTTCGCAAAAAGTCACTCTTGTTGCGACTATTCGCCTACAGGCGCGTTCACGACGGCCTTGCGGCGTTTCCGACTTTTTTCGAATTCAAGTTTATATCAAAATTTTCCGTCGACATCCTTTTCATAACCTTTTAACATAAAGAAAATCCGCATATGCAGATTTTCTTTTTTATTTATCAATTTTTCAATACACAATTCCGAATATATTACAAAAGTATAATCATAAAAACGGCAAGTAAAAGCAACTGTAACCAGCCTGCTTTTACGTCTTTGAAAAGCGCATATTTTACTTAATCCGTATCGGTTATTGCTTTTTGCTTGGTTCCCTCTCGCAGAAGCTTTTTTCGTACATATGTACAGCAGATAAAATGAATAATCGCGGTAAGTCCCCAGGAAATCGGATAGGATATATAAACCGCACCGAGGGTGGGATGAGCGGCAAACACGGTGTAAATCCACACTATGCGAAGCAGGCATGAGCCAATAAGCGAAACGGCGGTAGAGGTAAAAGATTTTCCCATTCCGCGCAACACGCCTGAGCCAACCTCCATAAAAGCTAACAGGAAATACAGCGGAAACATATATAACATCCTGGTTATCGCAGCAGAGTAAGCTATTGCCTCGCCCGAGCCTGCTTCACCGGCAGAAACACCGTAAAGCGATAAAAGCGGATTTCTGAAAATCAGGATAATTCCTGCCGAAATTTGAGCGATTAAAAATGTTATCATATAGCAGTTACGCATAACCGCACCTATTCGTTTGTACTTTCCCGCTCCAACGTTTTGCCCCGTAAAGGAAACAGACGCCTGGTACACCGAGTTAGTAGCCGTATAGGAAAAGCTTTCTATATTTCCGGCCGCCGCATTTCCCTTTACCACAGGCTGATAATCTAAACCCGACGGAGTAATCATATTGTTTACCTTTATTATCGAGGACTGAATAATCATATTGGAAACCGAAAACAGCGCGCCCTGAATACCCGCGGGAAGACCTATACATACGATGCTTTTAAGAGAGTTTTTATCAATTCTAATCTTTTTTAAGCAAAAGCGGCAAGGGCCTTTATCACGCGAAAGATATATAAGTAAAACGGCCGCGGAGGCCACGTTTGAAAGCACGGTCGCAAGCGCCACTCCATCTGCGGACATATCTAAAATCAAAACAAAAAACAGATTGAGCAATACATTAAGGATTCCTGCCGCGGACATTACAAAAAGAGGAGTCTTGGTGTTACCCTCGGCACGCAGGATTGCCACAGTATAATTTGTGAGGGAGAGAAAAGGCGTTCCCATAAAATAAATTACCACATATTTTGAAGAAAGCTCGAGCAGTTTTCCGCTGCTGCCCATAGCCGACAAAATAGGGCTTTGAAAGACTATTCCGACAATGCCGCCCGCTGTGCCGAATATCAGACTAACGAGTATCGATGTATGTACGGCTTTTGAAACTCTATCCCGGTCGTTTGCGCCTATATGCCTCGCCGCTACCACGTTTGCGCCAACAGAAAAACCTATGAAAATATTGATAAAAAGATTTATCATGGGCGCGCTCACGCCTATCGCCCCGACAGCGTCGGGTTCGTCTGACAGGCTAACTATTATCATATCCGCCGCATTATAAAAGACCTGCAAAATATTTGTTAAGATAAGCGGCATTACAAAACGCAGGATTTTTCCGAAAAGCCGCCCTTCGGTCATATTAATCTGATTTGTCTTTGCCATAAAATAATTTCCCCGATATTTATGCGTTTATTTCCCCTTTGACCGTAGATATTCTCTTAACGCATAGATTAACTTATAGCACATATATATTAAAAAGTCAAGAAAGCTCTTTCAATTTTTTGATAATTAAAAGAGCTTTTCTTTTTCGGAAAGTATTCAGAGTTTTTCGGTTAAAAATAATATGCGCAAATTAATTTTCAAGATTGCCTTTTTGCGCCCAGATGGCGAACGGCTCTTCCACAAGTACGGCGTGGACGCGGTGCTCGCGAAGACGGAAATATGCGTGATAGTCGCTGTCGTATGTGGCAATTTCGGAAAAAGCGGTGCCGCATTTATTTACATATTCAAGCGCGTAGGAATTTTCACGAACTCCGATCTTCATATCTGTAAGTCCGTCGAGGCCGTCAATTCCGTCGACTTTGTCGGAGATAATCAAAGTAAGGCGCGTTGTGAGATAGGGACGGGTGACGAGCATCTTATCCTGCGTTTTTCCGCCCAACGCAAGCGCGCCTATAAAACAGTCTATATCTCCCGACTCTAACATCCCTGCGGCACTCTCTCGCGGACAGTTCACAAAAACGGCGTTTATATTTGTACGGTTTGAAAGCTCGCGCAGGATATCCGCGTCAAGACCGCACACCTGTTTCTGCGCGTCACGGAATGTCATGGGATATGAGAGGGTATCTACACCCACCTTTATTTCCCCCGCTTCGCACACATCGTAAAGCGAGTCGTCCTCCGACTCGGGCATCTGCTTTCCTTCGCTGTATTCTATTAAATCTGTATCAAGCCAATTTTCACAGATTTTACCTGCCGTTCCGTCTGAAATCATCTCTGCGAGCGCGTCGTCAAACAGCTTTGCAAGCGCACCGTCATCTTTCCTGAAGCCGATACAGTACTGCAAGGCGCCGTAGGTCTTTCCCGTAAAATTCCCCTTGACGGAATTTTCACTGTTTTGTGTTTCATTACTTCCGCACGAGCATAAAATAAGAAGCAGGGCAAAAAACAAGCATAAAAATCTTTTCATAAAACCTTCCTCCGGTAAAATTTTATCATAAAATAAAATCAAATGCAACTTGACCGATAACAAAAAATAATATACTATATAAGTATGGATAACTTTACTCTCAAAACAAAGGGAAATATCGAGTACTATGTATGCGAAGGCATACCGGTTACTCACGCTTTTTCAACGAGGTTGGGCGGTGTATCTTCGCTCTCTCATACGAAAAGCATGAATCTCGCATATGGGCGCGGCGACAGCGATGAGACGGTTAATAAAAATTTCAGCATATTCTTCGGTGCGCTCGGACTAAAGACAGAAAACCTTATATATATGAATCAGATACATTCATGCGACGTTCGTGAAATCACCGACGGAGAATCAGGGTGTGCAGGAAGTCTCGACGGAATGGTAACAAAGTCGAAAAACGCTGTCCTCTGCGTTAAAATCGCAGACTGCTCTCCGATAATTTTATGCGATAAAGAGTCGGGCGTAATCGGAGCATGTCACGCAGGATGGTGGGGCGCGTGCGGAGGAATCGCAAAGGCAACAGTCGAAAAAATGGTCGCACTCGGTGCAAAAAAAGAAAACATCCGCGCGGCGATAGGTCCGTGCATACACTCATGCTGTTACGAAATACAAGAGGATTTTTATCTTGAAGTCAAAAAAATGACGGGCGATATTTGCGATTCATTCTTCACAAAGAGAGAGGGAAAGATGTTTGCCGACATAGTGAAGATGAATACCTATTATCTTAATCTTGCAGGGTTAAAGCCCGAGAACGTCTACGCAAGCGAAGAATGCACCGCCTGCTCGCCCTACAGATTCTTTTCACACAGAGCCACAAAAGGAAAACGCGGCACCATGGCGGCGATTATCACTTTAGGATAGGCGGGCTGTAAAAAAACGTGCAGAAGGAACGAAAATCAGTTTGCGGCGGCGGCAAATCCGACGCCGCAAACCCTTCCGACGGCGTACATGGTACGCCGAGTGGTAATTTTCGTTTGTAGTTCAAGGGCAAAATAAGAAAATCCGCTCGCAAGAGCGGATTTTCCAAATTATTGAGTCTTTATCAGATGTATGTTTTAACTTTCTTATATTTCTTATAACAGATAAAACCGCCGCAAATCAAGTATATCTTCCCTTGAATGATCTGCGCTGTTTTTTTACAACCCTTTTTTCTTTTCTGATTATCTCTCACTTTGCTATTATACTTCCAAAAAGCATTGTTTCCTGAAAACATGCTTTTTTATTTTCGACAAAATTATGTCGAATATTGTCGAAAATTTCTAAATTTTTCCATTAAAAATAATATTATCGGCGCGATACTGTCGTAAAAAGAGTTTTTTTGGCTATTTACATAACTTACGGCAGGAATTAAAATAAAATTGCAAAAAGAAATAACGGAGGGAAAACACATGAAATACGGAAAAGAAACAGAAACACTTACAGTCAAAACCGAATACGGCACAGAACTTGTCTACCGTCTGATTGAAAGCGAAGGAAGTTACGGAAAAACCGACTACACTGTCGTGGTAAGTGAAAACAATGAAATTTCATATCTCGAGCAGATATGCGGTGACAGAGAAAAAGCCGTATCAATACTTAAGGAGCTTTGCAATGCTCGTGTTTCTCCGATAGTCTTATATGACGTGTTAGAAGAAATAATATAGTCTTTGTCCCGTCCTTATACGCCATTCTTCAATATAGTATATAATTTTCTTGATTTATTCATCATTATTTGATATACTGTACTGTGATTACGGAGGAATGGTAAAGTGATTAAAATTGAGAATCTTACAAAGTGTTTCGGGGACAAAAAAATTCTCGATAACATAAGTTTCACCGTCGGAGAAGATGAGATAGTAGGCTTCCTCGGCCCTAACGGCGCAGGAAAGACAACGACTATGAACATCCTCACCGGCTACCTTTCGAGCACGTCGGGACATGCGAGCGTCGGAGGAATAGATATTTTAGAAAATCCCACAGAGGCAAAAAAACTTATCGGCTTTTTACCCGAGCAGCCGCCGCTGTATCAGGACATGACGGTGGACGAGTATATGAATTTCATATACGAACTAAAGGGTTGTACACTCAACCGCAAAAAGCATCTTGAGGAAATATACAACGTAGTAAAAATCAGCGATGTGAGAGGACGTCTTATCAAAAACCTCTCAAAAGGCTACAAACAGCGTGTGGGCATAGCGCAGGCGCTGGTCGGAAATCCGAAGGTTATAATCTTCGACGAGCCGACTGTAGGTCTTGATCCAAAACAGATTATTGAGATAAGAAACCTTATAAAGACTCTCGGAAAAAATCACACCGTCATTCTTTCCACACACATTTTGCCCGAAGTTCAGGCGGTTTGCGACAGGATAATTATTATAAAT
>CAMGCN010000078.1 GCA_946040935.1 uncultured Clostridia bacterium
AGAGACAGGATTATGAAGCACGGCGAGGCGCATACCTAACGTTTCCTTTGCTTTGAAAAGATGTCTGATATATGCCCGCGAGTAACTGCGGCAGGCAGGACAGTTACAGTCAGGATCAATCGGACGGGAATCAAACGCATACTTCTCGTTGAGAAGATTCATCTTTCCCTTCCATGTGAAGATATTACCGTGGCGTGCGTTTCTCGAAGGCATAACGCAGTCAAAAAAGTCAACTCCGCGGTACACCGCCTCAAGTATATTCACGGGAGTCCCGACGCCCATAAGATACCTCGGTTTGTCTTTCGGCATATACGGCTCGACCGCTTCAATTATCCTATACATCTCATCAGCAGTCTCTCCGACGGCAAGACCGCCTATCGCATAACCGTCGAGGTCAAGCTCGGCAATTTGCTTCATGTGGTTTATACGCAAGTCCTCATAGGTACTTCCCTGGTTTATACCGAAAAGAAGCTGATTTTTATTTATCGTCTCGGGCAGGGAGTTAAGTCTTGACATTTCCGCCTTACATCTGACAAGCCATCTGACGGTTCTCTCACATGACTTTTTTGCATAGTCGTACTCGGCGGGATTTTCAACGCATTCGTCAAAAGCCATGGCAATGGTGGAGGCTATATTCGACTGAATCTGCATAGACTCTTCAGGCCCCATAAAAATCTTTGAGCCGTCTATATGAGAGGAAAAATATACTCCCTCCTCTTTTATTTTTCGGAGCTTTGCAAGCGAAAAAACCTGAAATCCTCCGCTGTCGGTCAAAACAGGTCTGTCCCAGTTAAAAAATTTATGAATTCCTCCGAGACGGTGTATGAGTTTATCTCCGGGACGAAGATGCAGATGATAAGTGTTTGAAAGCTCCACCTGACAACCGATTTCTCTCAAATCGTCGGTAGATACGCCGCCCTTTATTGCGGCACATGTTCCGACATTCATGAATACGGGAGTTTCGATTATACCGTGAACGGTTTCAAATCTTCCCCGTCTTGCTCTGCCGTCTTTTTTTATCAATGTAAACATATAAAACTATATCCTTCTGAATTGTTTTTCAAGCTCAAAGCGCGTCATTTCAAAGGCGACCGGCCTTCCGTGCGGGCAATATTTGATATTGGGCAGAACAAGCAATTTGTCGCAAATCCACTTTGCGTGAGCCTCATTATATATCTTTCCGGCTTTTACAGCCGCTTTACATGACGCCTGATAAAGCGACTTTTCGTACAGCATCTCTTTTGTTACGCTGATATTCACCGTACCGTCGGCAAGTGACGCGGCAAGTCCCTCTATAAACGCAGGTACATCTTCATTTTGCATTATTCCGGGAATATGAGAAACTGTGACTATTCCCTTTTCCTCGTCAGGCAGCAAATCAAAACCGATTTTCTTTATATCGTCGGAAAATTCGTTTATGGCTGCAAACTCGTATGCGTCAAGCTTTACTTCAATAGGTATCAACAGTACCTGACTGTCAAGAGCGCTTTTGTGAAGATTTCTCTTCATCTCCTCAAAAATAATACGCTCATGCGCCGCATGCTTGTCTATTATCAGAACTTTATCGGTAAGCTCAACTACAATATACGAATAAAACAGCTCGCCTATGATTTTATACTGCGGTAAAGGAAGCAGATCATCCTCTGCCTTATCGGCCTTTATCGGAAGATCGTCCCATGAAAAATCCTGCTCACGCTTCGGCGGAATCTCGGTAGGGCTGTTTTTAACGTCAGCGTTCAGAGGAACAGACCTTTGAACTTCAGGCATCTTCTCGGCTTTCTTAATTTTTTCTTCATTATTCGGAACAAACTCATGATGAAAATCGTTCATAGTGATTTGACTGTTTTTTACACTTAAAGTGCGCTCACCGAGAGGAACGAAAGAATTAACCGCGTCTACTCTGCGCTGATTTATAACATTAATGTTAGGCCGTTGAATATTTTTAACGAGCGCCGAACGAACAGCAAAATATATCAAGTCGAAAATCATCCGTTCGTTTGAAAATTTCACCTCCAGCTTTGAAGGATGAACATTTACATCAACAAATCGGGGATCTGTGGTAATATCAATTACACACACGGGAAAACGGTCGGACGGCACATATGACTCATACGCCTGCTTAAGAGCCGCATATGCCGTTTTCGAGCGGACAAATCTCTTGTTTATAAAGAACAGCTGTAAATTGGTATTTCCGCGGACATTTTCGGGCGTACCTATATATCCGCTTATTTTAATACTGTCTTCAGAAGTAGAAACCGGCATTGTCTTTGCAACAAAGTCGCGGCCGAAAACAGCAAACATAGCGTCTGTCAAACGTCCCGAGCCCGGTGTTGCAAACTTGGTCATTCCTTCGTTTATGTACTTAAACGAGATATCGGGACGTGAAAGGCACAGTCTTTCCATTATCGATGTAACATACATACCCTCGCTTACATCCTTTTTTAGGAACTTTCTGCGTGCCGGAACATTAAAAAACAAATCTTCTATTATTATCGTGGTGCCGTTTTGCGCGCCCGATTCACTTATATCAATGATATCAGGGCCCTCGCTTGTCAAAACAGTTCCCGTTTCATCAGAACAGCGCTTTGTCATAATCCTGAGCTTTGAGACAGAGGAAATGGCGGCAAGCGCCTCCCCTCTGAATCCCATCGTGGATATAGAGTCAAGATCGGACGCATTTTTGATTTTACTTGTTGCGTGACGCTTAATGGCAAGAGGGACATCGTCGCGGGCAATACCCGAACCGTTGTCGGTAACGCGCATGAAAGTTATGCCGCCGTTTTTTATCTCAACGGTTATTTTTGTCGCCCCTGCATCCATGGAATTTTCAACAAGTTCTTTTATCACCGAGCCGGGCCTGTCTACAACTTCTCCCGCCGCGATAAGATTTGACACCTGTGAGTCGAGTAAATTAATTACTCCCACAGCTTTTCTCCTTACCTGAATAGTAGATGAATTCTTGTCTGTTACTCAAGAATTTTTTTCAACTCATACATGAGATTTAACGCTTCAAGCGGCGTTAAAGTTTCAAGCGAAGTTGAGAGGATTTTATTTTTCACATCCTCTTTTTTATAGTCGTCAAATGTGACGTTTACCTCTTCAGCACTCTTTTCAGAGCTTTTAAGAGATACAGATCGGCTTCCCTCCTCAAGAGTGCCGAGCACTTCTGTCGCCCTCTTGGTTACAGCGTCGGGAACTCCTGCAAGTTTCGCGACTTCTATACCGTAACTGTCGTCTGTCGCACCTTTGACTATTTTTCTCAAAAAGACAATTCCGCCGTTTTTCTTTTTAGCGGCGATATTATAGTTTACAATGCCCTGTGTAGTATCAGGCAAGTCGGTGAGCTCATGATAGTGAGTGGCGAAAAGTGATTTACAGCCTATCTTCTTTACGGTATATTCGGCAACAGCACGTGCGATGCTCATACCGTCAAAAGTGGAAGTGCCTCTGCCGATTTCGTCATATATTATGAGCGAACGTTTGGTCGCGTTCTTTAATATATACGCAACCTCGTTCATCTCAAGCATAAACGTGGACTGACCGAGAGCGAGATCGTCCGACGCTCCGACTCTCGTAAACACCTTATCGACTATACCGATTCTCGCCTGAGACGCAGGAACGAATGAGCCTATCTGCGCCATGATACAGATAATGGCGCATTGTCTCATATATGTAGATTTACCGGCCATATTAGGTCCCGTGATAAGCGCCAGCTTATTCCCTGCTGTATCAAGATATGTATCGTTAGGAACAAATAAGCTGTCCTTTGCATATTGCTCAACTACCGGATGTCTTCCCTCTCGGATGTCAATAACGTCGCCGAGATCCACCTCGGGCCTTACGTAGTTATTTCTAAACGCCGTCTCGGCAAGAGAACAAATTGCGTCGAGTACCGCAAGCAGATTTGCCGCACTTTGAATTCTGTCCTTATTTTCTTTCAGCTTTTCGGTAATATCGGAAAATATCTGATACTCAAGCTCTGCATCCCGGTCTTTGGCGCTGAAAATGACCGACTCAAGCTCTTTAAGCTCATCTGTGATATATCTTTCCGCTCCGACAAGCGTTTGCTTTCTGACATAGTCTTCGGGCGCTTTGTCGGTATATGATTTTGATATCTCGATATAATATCCGAAAACTTTGTTGTATCCGACGCGAAGCTTTGGTATTCCCGTACGCTCGCGTTCCCTCTCTTCGATGTTTTTTATGTAGTTCTTGCCGTTATCGAGAATATCTGTGTATTTATCAACATCGGGATTATATCCCTTTTTGACAAACCGTCCCTCCCGTACCGAAAAGGGCGGATCGTCAACTATGGCGTTGTCAATAAGAGATACAACATCCGAAAGGTCATCAAGCTCATCGCGAATATACGAAATAATACTTGTAGAGCATTCGGAGAGCAAAGCCTTAACGCCGGGTATTACAGATAGAGTTGTGCAAATGGAACGTAAATCCTTACAGTTGGCCGTTCCGTACACCACCTTCGTCATTAAGCGCTCCATATCACGGACGTTTTTCATAAGCTCGCCAAGCTCGCCGCGCACAAGATAGTTTGAGAGCATTTCCTCCACTGCGTCAAGGCGCGCGTTAATCTTATTCATATCGACAAGCGGCATTTCCACCCACTTACGAAGCAGACGCGCACCCATAGCGCTGTAAGTTTTATCGAGCACCCAAAGGAGCGTCCCGCGCTTTTCACGGTTTCTCATAGTCTCCGTAAGCTCGAGAGAACGGCGTGAATTTATGTCTATTTCAAGATACTGCTTATTTGAATATACATTAAGTCCCTTAAGGTGAGAGATATCGGTACGTTGAGTTTCGTCAATATAGCTTATCATGGCGCCGCATGAGCAAATTATGCAGTCGCTTTCCAGCCCCAATTCTTCAGGACGTTTACCGAACTGTCGGAGTATAAGCTCTTCACATACGGAAAGAGAGAATCGTTCCGTCTCTTCATCGTGTACCATGCAGTAGGGACGAACAAAAAGATAATCGTACAGATTTCCTATTGTGCGTTTGGACACGTTTATAATTACTTCTGACGGCGAATAAACAGAAAGCTCGTTTACTATCTTATCGCCCACATTTGTTCCGACAAAACGGGTGGAATAGATATCTCCCGTTGAAACATCACACGTAGTTACCGCCGCTTCCTCATTAAAAACGCAAACCGAACATATATAGTTGTTTTTAGTGCCGTCAAGTACGGTATCATCCGTCACGGTACCCGGAGTGACAATGCGCGTCACATCTCTCTTTACAATGCCCTTTGCCGTTGCGGGATCCTCTACCTGGTCGCATATTACTACCTTGTGACCAAGCCGCACGAGCTTTGCAATATACGGATCGACGCTGTGAAAAGGCACGCCGCACATGGGCGCGCGTTCCCCCTCGCCGCAGTCCTTTGCCGTGAGTGTAAGTCCTATTTCTTTTGATGCCGTTTTAGCGTCGTCGTAGAACATCTCATAGAAGTCACCGACACGGTAAAACAGTATTGCGTCCTCGTACTCGCTCTTAAAAGCGAAGTACTGCTGCATCATCGGAGTCGGCATAAATTACTCCTCTTGTGCGCATCCGCCGCATGACGAGCAATCGCCCGAGCAGGAACGCTTTCCGGTAACCTGAAAATTTATTTCGTCATTTACAAGCTTCATAAGATCTCTATAATCGTTTTCCGCCTCGCCGTATGCAATAAAGAGCGGATGTCCCATTACAGCCTCGCTTATTTCGTTTATTCTCTTCTCTATTGCGGCGCTTATGTCAGGGTCAGGCTGCTCTTTTGCATATTCATTTGTGAGAGCCTGCTGCTGCACGTTATATTCCGACTCGT
>CAMGCN010000079.1 GCA_946040935.1 uncultured Clostridia bacterium
AGTGTCACGATCACGAACATCATCACCATCACGATGACGAGGACGAGTGTCACGATCACGAACATCACCACCATCACGATGACGAGGACGAGTGTCACGATCACGAACATCATCACCATCACGATGACGAGGACGAGTGTCACGACCACGAACATCATCACCATCACCACCACGCGGACGAGGTGTTCGCAAGCTGGGGCGTGGAAACCACAAGAAAATATACAAAAGAAGAAATCGAGAGCATCCTTGACGAGCTGGACAGCGGAAAATACGGCGTAATTCTCCGCGCAAAAGGAATAGTCGAGGCAAATGACGGAAACTGGATACACTACGACTTTGTTCCGGGCGAAAAGGACGTTCGCAGAGGTTGTGCAGGCGTAACAGGCAGAATCTGCGTTATCGGTTCAAAAATAGATGAGGACGGGCTTTCAAAGCTCTTTAATGTATAATGGAAATACCGGTTTATCTTTTTACAGGCTTTTTGGAGTCGGGAAAAACAAAGTTTATACAGGAAACACTTGAAGATCCCCGCTTTACAGACGGAACAAGCACTCTTGTTCTCGTATGCGAACAGGGAGAAATCGAGTACAACGAGAATAAATACCCGGCAGGCGGAGTTCACATTGAGTATATAGAAAGCGAAGAAGACTTAAACGACAAAAATTTAGAGGCTCTTCGCAAAAAGCACAAGGCAAAGAGAGTAATCGTCGAATACAACGGCATGTGGCAAAACATCGCCTTCTTCTATGCCATGCCGAAGGACTGGATGCTCTATCAGGAGATGTGCTTTGTCGATTCGACGACATTCAAGACTTACAATGCGAATATGCGTTCTCTTGTCGTCGATAAATTCACCACGCCCGACCTTATAGTGTTCAACAGATACCTCGACAAATATGACAAGCTCGAGCTTCACAAGGCGGTGCGCGGATGTTCTCGGAGCGCCGAGATAATATACGAATATCCGAACGGCGAGGCAGTTCAGGACGATATCGAAGATCCGCTTCCTTTCGACAAAGAAGCAGATTCATTCGAGATAGAGGATAACGACTTTGCGCTTTGGTACAGAGATATGAGCGAGTGTCTTTCCGACTACAAAGGAAAGACGGTCACCGCATGCTTTCTCGTACTGAACGATAAGAGTATGGAGAAAGACTGCGCGGCCGTAGGCAGACGCATCATGACCTGCTGCGTCGAGGATATACAGTTTTCGGGTTTGGTGTGTCATTTTCCGGACGGAAACATGCCAAAGGACAGATCATGGGTACGGCTGACGGGGAAAATAGACATAAGATATAACAAGGCATACGGCAAAGAGGGACCGGTAATAGACTGCGTTTCTTTCACCCCCTGCTCTATGCCCGATCCTGAAGTTGCAACTTTTTATTAATTGTTTTAAGCTGAAATTTCGAAGGGAGCCGATTTGACAAGCATAGAACTCAACACAAACAAGCCGTCGCTCGGTATCGACATTGGCTCTACAACGGCAAAAGCGGTACTGATAAAGGACGGAAAAACGGTATATTCCCGATATGAGCGGCACTATTCTTTCGTACGCAAAAAAACCCTCGAAATTATAAAGGATATGAGGGATTATTTGGGTGAGGATGATTTCACAGTCGCCGTTTCGGGCAGCGCAGGTCTGGGCCTAGCAAAGTCGGCGGGGCTTCCTTTTGTTCAGGAGGTTTTCGCCACGGGCGAGATAGTAAAAAAGCTCGAGCCCGATACCGACGCGGTAATAGAGCTCGGCGGAGAAGATGCGAAAATCATTTTCTTCAAGGGCGGTTGCGACGAGCGTATGAACGGCTCGTGCGCGGGAGGAACAGGCGCCTTTATCGACCAGATGGCAACCCTGCTTAACGTCAGTGCAGACGAGCTTGACGAGCTTTCACTATCATATGAAAAGCTGTACCCCATTGCGTCGCGCTGCGGTGTTTTTGCAAAGACCGATATACAGCCTCTGCTCAATCAGGGAGCGCGCAAAGAGGACATCGCCGCGAGTATATATCAGGCGGTCGTCAACCAGACGATAGGCGGCCTCGCACAGGGCAGAAGAATCGAGGGCAAAGTCATGTTCCTCGGCGGTCCCCTCTACTACTGCAAGGGGTTGCGCGAAAGATTTATAAAAACTCTCAAGCTGACAGAGGAAGAGGCGGTATTCCCCGAATACGCACGAATCTCGGTTGCAATGGGCGCGGCGATATACGCCTCGTCCCAGAAAGAGAGCTATACATACGAAACGATTGTTTCCGCGCTCGAGAGCGCAACGGCAGAAACAACCGTTGCAGGACGCCTCGAGCCGCTCTTTGAAAGCGTCGAGGAGTACGAGGAGTTTAAGAAGCGTCATGCACGCGCCTCGGTGGAATATGTGCGTCCGTCTGAATACGAGGGGGACGCATACCTCGGCATTGACTGCGGTTCGACCACTACAAAGCTCGTTCTCATGGCCGCCGACCGACGTATAATATACACCTATTACAGTTCAAACAAGGGTACGCCCGTCGAGATAATCAAGGACTGTCTTACTCACATTTACGAGCTTTGCGGCGACAGGATAAAGATCCGCTCGAGCGCCGTCACGGGCTACGGAGAAGAGCTGATAAAGAGCGCGTTCGGCGTTGACTGTGGCGTCGTCGAGACAATGGCGCATTACCTCGCGGCAAGGCATTTCAGAGAAAACGTAGATTTTATCATAGACATCGGCGGTCAGGACATAAAATGTTTTAAGTGTAAAAACAATTCTATTGACAGTATCATGCTCAACGAGGCGTGTTCCTCCGGCTGCGGTTCGTTTATAGAGACCTTTGCCAAGAGTATGGGATATGCGGTAGAGGAGTTTTCGCGTATAGGTTTACATTCAAAAGCGCCTGTCGACCTCGGCTCGAGATGTACGGTATTTATGAACTCGTCCGTCAAGCAGGCTCAAAAGGACGGCGCAGACGTTTCAGATATTTCCGCCGGCCTTTCCATAAGCGTTGTCAAAAACGCCATATATAAGGTGATCCGCGCGTCGAGCGCAGACGAGCTGGGTGAAAATGTCGTCGTACAGGGAGGCACCTTCTATAACGACGCCGTTTTGCGCGCATTTGAAAAGGAACTCGGAAAAGAAGTCGTCCGTCCCGAGATTGCAGGGCTCATGGGCGCTTACGGCGCGGCGATATACGCGCAGAATAACGAAAAAAAGACAACGTCTCTTATTAATTCGGAAGAACTCAAAAAATTTACCCACGACGCACGCTCTATCGTATGCAAGGGTTGCGGAAACCACTGCCACATGACGGTGAACATATTCCCCGACGGAAGAAAATTCATATCGGGAAATCAGTGTGAAAAGGGAATAGGAATTTCCTCCGATAATTCGGAAGAAGTACCCAACCTCCACGAATTCAAGAGAAAATACCTGACTTCACTCCCCGAAGGAGAGGGAACGCGCGCCACAATAGGCATTCCGCTTGCTCTCGGAATGTATGAACTTGCTCCCCTGTGGCACGGGATATTCACATCCCTCGGCTTCAAAGTGCACATGACGGGGCTCTCTACAAAAGGGCTCTACCAAAAGGGACAGTATTCCATACCGTCCGACACGGTATGCTACCCTGCCAAGCTCATGCACGGACACATCATCACGCTCATAGAGGACGGAGCGGACGCGGTATTCTATCCGCGTATCACATATAACGTCGATGAGAAGGCAGGAGAAAACCACTATAACTGTCCTGTTGTCGCATACTACTCAGACCTCTTAAAAGGAAATACGGAAGAGCTGAAAAAAGTCGATTTCATATATCCTTATCTCAATATAAACAGCGAAAAAGAGCTTGCAAAGGAGCTCCTTTCCGAACTTGGAGACAGGTACGGCAAAATCCGCCCCGCCGAGATGAAAAAGGCGGTACGCGCAGGCTTTGAAGAGTACGAAAAGTACATTTCGAGCGTGCGTGCCGAGGGGGAGCGCGCGATAAAGTGGGCAAGAGAAAACGGCCGCAGGATTATGATTCTCGCAGGCAGGCCTTATCATATCGACTCGGAAATCGGACACGGCATAGACCGCCTCGCGGTTTCGCTCGGCTTTGCGGTAGTGAGCGAGGACAGCGTTTGTCATCTCACAGAGCCTGTTAAAGTCAATGTACTCAATCAGTGGACATATCACGCGCGCCTTTACCGTGCGGCAGAGTATGCCACGGAAAATGACGATATCGAGCTGGTACAGCTCGTTTCCTTCGGCTGCGGCATAGACGCGATAACCACCGACGAAGTCCGAAAGATATTAGAGGACAAGGACAAACTGTATACACAGATAAAGATAGACGAAATAACAAACCTCGGCGCAGTAAAGATACGCCTGCGTTCACTCATGGGCGCTATCGAGGAAAGGGAAAAAAGAAATGCTGACTGAATATCCTCGCTTTACGCCCGAAATGAAGAAAACACACACCATACTTTTGCCGAATATGCTCCCCATGCATGAGCGGCTGATGGAAAAGGTTTTCAAATCATACGGGTATAATGTAAAACTGCTGACGAACGACGGGCGCGGAGTCATAGAAAACGGACAGAAGTTCGTTCATAACGACACCTGCTACCCCGCCATGCTCGTCATCGGACAGTTTATAGACGCTATCAAAAACGGGGGGTACGATCCCGACCGCGTGGCGGTTCTCATAACCCAAACGGGAGGAGGGTGCCGCGCGTCAAACTACATTCATCTGCTTCGCAAGGGACTTGCGAAGGCAGGATATCCTCAGGTTCCCGTACTTTCATTTAATGTTTCGGGGCTCGAACGTGACTCGGGCTTTTCCTTAACGCTTCCCATGCTCCACAGATTACTTTATGCCGTACTCTACGGAGATTTGCTCATGCTTTTGAGAAATCAGACAAAGCCATACGAGGTAAATGCGGGCGAAAGCGAAGCTTTATGCGAAAAATGGGTGGAAAAGCTGACAAGCGAGATGGAAAAAAAGGTAAATTACCGCAAGATAAAAGAAAACTACCGCAAGGTTATAGAGGACTTTGCAAAAATAGAGCTCCGCAAGGAAGAACGCATACGGGTAGGCATAGTCGGCGAAATTTTCATAAAGTATTCTCCTCTCGGCAACAACGACCTCGAAAACTTCCTGATTCAGGAGGGAGCGGAGCCGGTAGTTCCGGGACTTACCGACTTTTGTCTTTACTGCGTGTACAACGGCATAATAGACACCGAGCTTTACGGTATAAATAAAATCAAGTCCTTTTTTTCAAAAATAATAATGAAGCTTCTTCTTAAAAAGCAGAAGGACGTCATCAACGCGATTAAGAAAAACGGTAAATTCCGTCCCAATACGCCTTTCGACCATACAATAACCCTCGCGGGAGATTATGTGGGAATGGGCACTAAAATGGGAGAAGGTTGGCTTCTCACCGCCGAAATGATAGAGCTTTCCGAGGACGGAGTAAAGAACATCGTCTGTGCGCAGCCCTTCGGCTGCCTGCCCAACCACATAGTCGGCAAAGGAATGATGAAGCCGATAAAAGAAAAAAATCCCGATGTCAACATCGTCGCGGTGGACTACGATCCAAGCGCAACACGTATAAATCAGGAAAACAGAATAAAGCTCATGCTCGCCAACGCGAAAAAATCCGACTAATAAAAGCGCGCTTTCTGTAATAAATACCGATAACGAGTCAAAAACTATCTGCAAAGCATGTTAAGTTGCTGACGTAAATCATATTAAAGCCTGTTGCCCTTCAGGCCGGACAGCAAAGCAAAACCGACATATAAAGTAGGGCAACAGGAAAGGTGCCGTAAATGAAGATAATAAC
>CAMGCN010000080.1 GCA_946040935.1 uncultured Clostridia bacterium
TCAGCCGAAAATATCCGCCGCAGGCTTTGTGTGTTCGACTGTCTTTTGGTATACCCTCATAGACTTGATTTTCAAATATTTCTTTTTCCGAAAAATACTCCCTGTAAAGCTTCATTGCCTCGCGCGATTTTTCCGGTGAAAACCCGTAAAAATCTCTGAAGGAATCAAGCAGAGGAGGCCCTATGAATTTATACAGTTCTTTTCTGTCACCTGTCTTTATTCCGTATTTTTCGAGTGCGTACATAACCGAATTTGTGATTCCCAAACTCGGGTCTGTAAGAGTTCCGTCCAGGTCAAAAAGTATCAACTGCCTGTTTTGCATATTTTCTCCTTTGTGTTATTTAGATATTATGATAAATGAGATGTAAACTGCCTCAATAAAATAGGGTGTTCCCGATTTTTCCTGTCTTGAGGCATGCTCTTGTTTTGAGACAGAGTCTTATACTGCCGCTGACATGCTTTTGTTAACTTTCAGTTAAAAATTATAACATGGCAAAGACAAAAAAGCAATTATCGCTATTTACAAATATACATTGGCGCGATATAATGTAGTTGATATGATATTACATTCTACTTTCCGCAGGTGTTTTTTCGATAAGCCGACATATAGAAGTATCTAAAGGAGAAAAACATGGAAAACGTAATAGAAATAAAAAATCTGAACAAATCGTTTGGGGACATAAAGGCGGTAAACGATTTGAGTTTTCGTGTAAAGGCGGGCGAGCTTTTCGCGTTTCTCGGTGTAAACGGCGCAGGTAAAAGTACGACTATCTCAATCTTGTGCGGACAGCTTGAGCGCGACTCGGGGACTGTCGAGGTTTGCGGAAAGGACGCAGGCAAATCACTTAACGATATAAAACGCAAGTTGGGCGTTGTCTTTCAGTCGTCGGTGCTTGACAGTGCGCTGTCGGTTAAGGATAATCTGAAAATCCGCGCATCCCTTTACGGTATGAGCAGTGAGGAAATTACAGAGCGGCTTGAATATCTCGATTCGCTTCTCGGAATAAAAGAGCTGTATTCCCGTCCGGTAGGAAAGCTTTCGGGCGGTCAGCGCAGGCGTATCGATATCGCACGCGCTCTCATACACAGTCCCGAAATACTGATACTTGATGAGCCGACGACCGGCCTTGATCCACAGACGAGAAAGCTTTTGTGGGATGTTATATATAAAATGAGAGCAGAAGACAACATGACTGTTTTTCTGACTACCCACTATATGGAAGAGGCGGCAGACGCAGACTATGTTGTGATTATTGACGGCGGAAAGATTGCCGCGGAGGGGACTCCTCTTGAGCTCAAAAATACATATACGGGCGATTTCATAACTATGTACGGCACAGACGAAGAAAAAATCAAGTCTCTCGGTATACCGTATGAAAAACTGCACGGCGCATTCAGAATTCAAGTGAAAAACACCGCCGCCGCGACCGAGCTTATAATAAAAAAGCCCGAGCTTTTCGGCGACTTTGAGATAACTAAAGGAAAAATGGACGATGTGTTTCTTGCGGTTACCGGTAAGAAACTGACGGGAGAAAATGAATAATGACAGGAATTGGTGCTCTTATCAAACGCAATTGCAAATTGTTTTTCAAGGACAAGGGAATGTTTTTTACGTCGCTTATCACGCCGATGATACTTTTGGTGTTATACGCCACGTTCCTTGCAAAAGTATACCGCGACAGCTTTGCCGCGTCTTTGCCTGCCGGATTTTCAGCAGATGACGCGCTGATAGGCGGAATGGTGGGCGGACAGCTCGTTTCCTCTCTTTTGGCTGTCAGCTGTGTGACGGTTGCCTTTTGCACAAACCTGCTTATGGTACAGGACAAGGTGAGCGGCGCACGCCGCGATTTGACGGTGACGCCGGTAAAAAGCTCGACTCTGGCTCTCGGGTATTTTATGTCAAGCGCGCTTTCCACGCTTATTGTTTGCTATTCGGCTTTTGCCGTATGCCTTGTTTATATTTACTTTGTGGGTTGGTATCTCACACTTGCCGATATTGCGGCGATTATTCTCGATATATTTATGCTGTCGCTTTTCGGCACGGCGCTCTCGTCTATTATCAACTCCTTTCTGTCTTCTCAAGGGCAGATGTCGGCGGTAGGTACGATAGTCAGCGCCGGCTACGGATTTATATGCGGCGCATATATGCCCATATATAATTTCGGAAAGGGGCTTCAGCGTGTCCTCTCTTTCCTGCCGGGAACATACGGCACCTCGCTTATCAAAAATCACATGCTTCGCGGCGTTTTTGAAGAAATGAGCGCGGTGGGTTTCCCTGCCGAAGTGACAGAAGGCATTAAGGACGGTATCGACTGCAATATACGATTTTTTGATAATAAGGTTCAAACGGGTGTAATGGCTCTCGTATTCGGCGGCTCGGTGGTTTTACTCATTGGGATATATATTTTGATATATTCATTAAGAAAGAAAAAGGTTTAAAGGAGAAATGTTATGCTGAAAATCGAACATCTGAACAAAAAATACGGGGACAAAAAAGCGGTCGACGACCTTTGTTTGCACATACTCCCCGGGGAGATATACGGTTTTATCGGTCACAACGGAGCAGGTAAGACTACCACTCTCAAAGCATGCGCCGGAATTCTCGATTTTGATTCGGGCGAGATTACCGTAGACGGTATAAAAATGAAAAACGATCTTCTCGCCTGCAAAAAGAAAATCGCGTACATACCCGATAATCCCGACCTATATGAATTTATGACGGGAAATCAGTTTTTGAACTTTGTCGCCGATATTTTCGGCGTGGGCGAAAAGGATAGAAAAGAGAGAATCGACTCTTTAGCCGAAACTTTTGAAATAAAAAAGAACCTATCCGACGCCATTTCAGCTTATTCGCACGGCATGAAGCAAAAGCTCGCCATAATATCCGCCTGGATACACGAGCCGCAGCTCATCATGATGGATGAGCCGTTTGTCGGACTCGACCCGAAGGCTTCTCATATCCTTAAGCAGATGATGCGTGAAGCGTGCGAAAAGGGAAGCGCGATATTCTTCTCCACTCACGTTCTCGAGGTTGCGGAAAAGCTCTGTGATAAAGTCGCTATAATCAAGCAGGGCAGGCTCATCAAGAGCGGTACTATGGATGAGGTAAAGGGGGACGATTCCCTCGAGGAAGTTTTCTTGGAGCTGGAGGGTGAATAATGTTTAAGGCTCTGTTAAAAAAACAGTTTATGGAGATAAATTCATGGCTGCTTCAAGATAAAAAGAGCGGAAAACGGCGCAGCGTCGGCGGAATGGTTTTTCTGATTGCCGTATATGCTGTTCTTTTCGCTTCTCTCGGAGTTTTCTTTTACGGTACAGGCTTAACCCTTTGTGCACCTATGACAGAATTAGGCTTGAGTTGGTTTTACTTTGCCGTGATGGGCCTTTTGTCGGTACTGCTCGGTGCTTTCGGCAGTGTTTTCAATACCTTTGCGACCCTCTACAAGGCAAAGGACAATGAACTTTTGCTGTCAATGCCTATACCGCCCGTCTGTATTCTCGCCTCGCGTCTTTTAGGTGTGTGGTTCTGGAGCTTTATATATGTTGCGCTGGTGTTTGTTCCCGCGTTGCTTGCTTACTTAACTGTCGGCGCGTTTTCCGTTTCCGCCGCTGTGTCGGGCGTTTTGGTAATGCTTCTCATTTCTGTTTTCGTTCTGACTCTTTCCTGTATTCTCGGCTGGGTTGTCGCGAAAATCAGTACAAAGCTCAAAAACAAAAGCATAGTTACGGTACTTCTTTCACTTTTGTTTATAGGCTTATACTACGTAGGATACTCAAAGGCTTACGCAGTTTTACAGGCGCTTATTGAGAACGCTTCCTTTGTCGGTGAAAAAGTCAGAGGCGCGGCATATCCGCTCTACCTTATGGGCGACGCCGCAACGGGTAATTTTCTCTCCCTTGTTTTGTTCTCTTTAATGATAATTTTCCTTTTCGCGATAGTATATTTCCTGATGAGCCGAAGCTTTATCAAAATGGCAACGGCAAATAATACGGCGGCAAGGACTAAAGAGAAAAAGTCCCGCATAAAGGCAAGAGGACTTAAAGGCGCGCTTTTGATAAAAGAATTCAGGCGTTTTGTCTCAAGTCCCGTATATATGCTGAACTGCGGTCTCGGAACTGTTATAATACCTGTTTTGGGTATTTTCGCACTGATAAAAAGAGATATGATAGGCGAAGTCGCCGTATTTTTGGGCTCGGACGCCGCTGCTTTGCTCGCGTGCGCCGCTATGTGTATGGCAGCTTCGATGAACGACATTACCGCGCCCTCTGTCTCGCTCGAGGGAAAGCATCTGTGGATTTTGCAGACTTTGCCTATACCCTCTCATCTGCCGCTTTTCGCAAAGCTGAAGACTCACCTTATAGTCACATCGATACCCGTGCTTGTCTGTGCGCTCTGCCTTTCCGTTGCGTTTAGCTTTTCGGCTTTTGACGGGATAATGACAGTCGTGGTTTCCGAGCTGTTCGTTGTCCTTAATGCTTCCTTCGGTCTTTTCGTGAATCTGAAAATGCCGAATCTTAAATGGACGGATGAGACTGTGCCCGTAAAGCAGAGCCTCGGTGTTTTGCTCACCCTCTTCGGCGGCTGGATTCTTATTATTGCGCTCGGCGCTTTGTACTTCGCCGTTAACTCGTTTATAGCGGCTCGGGTATATATGATTGTTTGTGCGTCTCTCTTTGCCGCTCTGTCTCTTGCGCTTGTTTTATGGATAAAGAAAAAAGGAAGCAGGATTTTCGCCACATTGTAAATTAGGATGTTTGAAAATGGATGAAGTAAAAGAAAAGACTCTGTATGACAAATTTGCCTTTTGTGCGCTGATATTTTGGTTCAGCGGAGTTTTCGGTTTTATTTATGAGGAACTGTTTTACCGTATTGACCTCGGTTATTTTGTCAAGCGCGGTACTACCTTCGGCCCGTGGATTCCCATTTACGGGTTTGGAGGAGTGTTGATTTTCCTTCTGTCACAGCGCTTTAAGCGCTTTCCACCTGCGGTATTTGCACTTTCCGCGCTGATAAGCGGAGTGCTTGAGTTTGCGACAGGTTATGTGATTTATGAATTTCGGCATACGAGACTGTGGGACTATAATACCGAGATGTGGAACTGGGGAAACGTCGGAGGCTTTATCTGCGCCCGTTCGGTTATATTTTTCGGCGCGTCGGGACTTATACTCCTCTATGCTGTAAATCCAATATTGGAAAGTGTGAAAAAACGTATTTCGGACAAAGCGTTCGCCGCGGCGGCGCTTGCGCCGGCGTCGCTCTTTGTACTCGATATTTGCCTCGCTTTGTCTTTGAAATGATGTTAAATTTAATATTCAACGGATGATTTTGTGCCGCCGCAAAATTCCGATGTGGACCTAAACCGACACAGGTTTTTGATTGCTTTGAGCAACGAATTCGCTTTTCTCTCCATGCTGTGCACTTTTCAAAATGAGTTTTCCATCATTTTCAATCTTTGAACAGTCAGTTTTTATTATACAACTTATCAATTTTCACTATTCACTATTATTTCCAAAGCCCCAAAGGCAAGTTTAGTGAAAAGTGAAGAAGTAAAAAGTAAGCCCCAAAGACTTATGCCTTTGGGGCTTTGGCAGGGGCACAAAGACTCGAACTCTGGACACGCGGTTTTGGAGACCGCTGCTCTACCAACTGAGCTATACCCCTGTGTAAAGTGCTATTTGGTGGGCCTTCAGGGACTCGAACCCCGGACCGACCGGTTATGAGCCGGTTGCTCTAACCAACTG
>CAMGCN010000081.1 GCA_946040935.1 uncultured Clostridia bacterium
ATGTTCATAAGCATCAATAGATTTATATGATATTCTCTTTACAAGCACTCCGCCCGGCAAATCCTCTTGTTTCAAATCCTTATCAGATAAAACAATGTGCATATTTTCACCTCAATTACCTATCAGATTTTCATAATCCTTTCTTTGGTTCTCAAGCATAACCGTTCTGTCATACAGTTCCTTTGTCCTTTGGTAGGCGCGTATTCCGAGTTCTTTGACTTTTTCGGGGTTTTCTCTTACCTCCCGCATTGCTTTGGCAAGCTCCTCTGTGCTTTTCGGTGCTATATGTACCGATGAAATCCCGTCTTCCATAACCTCGGAAGCTCCCGGAATTTTTGTAGTTATTACCGGAACGCCCAATGCGCCTGCTTCCTGAATAACCATTCCGAAGCCTTCCCTGTATGTCGGATGCACAAGAACATCCATTGCACAATAATATCTGCACATCTGATTTACGTCCGCCATACCTGCAAAAACAACATTTTCAGAGGTCTTTGCCCATAATGTAAGCTCTTTGTCAATGCCGCAGTCATCATCGGCAGGGCCAACAATAAACAGTTTTGCCTTCAGCCCGTTTTGTGTAAGCTCACGGAAAGCCGCAAACAGCTCGCCGCAGCCCTTGTCGGCGGAAATTCTTCCCGAAAAGCCGAATACAAAATCGCTGTCGGAAAGTCCGTACTTTTCTCTTATCTCCTTACGCCACTCCTGCTTTCTTTCGATATCATATATTTGAGTATCCACCCCGATGGTGCCGCCCTTTCCGACCACGGTTGCTTTTTCAGACTTGTAAAGGCCCTCCGAAACGGCAAAAGCCATATTTTGCGGACTTACCGCCCTTATGTCGGTGGAATTTCTGCATATCATCTTTTCGATAAACTTAAATATTTTCCGTGTTATACCGCTTAAGCCGATATATCTGATTCCCCATTGGCAGTATAACCTTATCGGAACTCTGCAAAGCCTCGCCGCAATACTCGCATAGCAGGACGCGTTCGGAGTGGAATATTGCACCGCGTCGAATTTTTCCCGCCTGAATATCTTTATAAAATCAAATACCGACTTAAATCCCGAAAAGTCAACTCCTCTTGCCATCTTAACGGGAATAAAATGTATGTATTCGGGCAGTGACTTTTCAAATTCTTTGTCGGTATTACAAATCAGTGTAATATCATACCCGCATTTTCGGTACAGATATTCAGCCGTGGGAAGAACGAAGGTCTTAAGAGTAAGTGAGACGGTCGTGCATATGCAGATTTTTTTCATGCTTTTGCCTTCTTCTTTTCTACAATCTCCGCCACTTTTTCTCTTATAATCGAAAGATTCTGCTGATACTGCTCCTCTGTATACTCGGAAACCTCCGCTTCCTTCAATCGGATATTCTTTACACCGTCAATAAAAATATTTTCAATTTCCGTAGGATCGCTCACAAGATTAGCGTCGCAAAAGCCTCTTGACAGTATAGCCGCAGTTGAGCCTAAATGATAATGCTCGGCGATAATGAGCTCCGCGGGAAGCATACCGTATCCTACCCTTGCGATTCCGCCGAAGCCGTACTTTATCCCCTTTTCGGCAAACTTTTTGCAAAGAGAGGATATTGTATCATCACAAATTAGCTCAAACATAAAATCTTTATTATACGAAAGATGCAGGTCATTTAATCCTATATGTATTTCATCAATACCCGCAACCTCTAATATTTCATCAATATTTGATACAGCTTCAGCGGTTTCAACTAAAAGCTGTACCTTCGCGCGGCCGCCGACATAATCTACAAAAGTCCTTACTTCTTCAGCCGTTTTGAACATGGGAAGCATAACGACATCCGCGCCTGCGGCTATGGTATCGTCAATCTCTTTTGCCGAGTCGCAGTACTCATCCGTCGCGGCATGAAGGGGATTTACCCGCACAAGCAGCTGCGCTTTTGTAATATACGGTCGCAGATTTCTTATATCGTCAATCGTATGATGATTCTGAACAGTATCCATTCCGCCCTGGCGTTTGTCTTTTCCGATATACTCCATATCTATCCAGATACGGTCAACGCCGGCTTTTTGCGCTATCTGTGCGGTGACAGGATTATTTGTTATATACATAAGTGTAAGCGGCATATTCTAACTCCTATTACGAATCACTTAGTTTTTACTGACGGCACTCCTATATATGTGCCCTTTTCGTCAATATTTTTAACAACCACCGCGCCTGCGCCGACCATACATTCGCCGCAGATCCGAATATTGTTGCTGACTGTCGCGCCTGCGCCTATCCATGTTTTCTGACCGACATGAACCGCGCCTGCCAGGTGCGCTCCGACCGCGATATGGGCAAAGTCCCCGATAACGCAGTCGTGGTCTACCGATGAAGCCGTGTTAATAATACAGCCGTCCCCTATCACTGCGTCTGTATTAATAACCGCGCCCGCCATAACCGCAGTTCCTTTGCCGATTTTCACCCTGCGGCTGATTACGGCGTTCGGGTGAATCAGGGAAACTATGCGGCACTCTTTTTCTTCAAGCATTTCGAAAATCTCTTTTCTTCGCACGGCGTTTCCTATTGCGACAAAGAAATCCCAAAGCTTGTATTTTTCCGTCATCTCGGATTTTCCTAAAACAGGAAAGCCGACGCATTCCTTTATACTGTCATTGTTATCAAAGAATACAATATTTTCATATCCGATTTTTAACGCGATATCGGCCGCGACCTTGCCGTGACCGCCCGCCCCTATGATAACTAAAGCTTTACTCATCAAACTTTTGCTTCCTGTTTAGGTTGTTCTTCGTGTTTTTCCTGCCTTATTTTTGCAAGATTTCCCTCATGGTTGAGTTCAACACCCTCAACCTTGATAAAGGCTTTCTTGACAGTTAATAATATGATTTTTATATCGCCTAATAATGTGATATTGGCTATGTATTTCAAGTCCCAGGAAAACTTTTCTTCCCATGTTACGGCGTTTCTTCCGTTTATCTGTGCGAGTCCCGAAAGTCCCGGCCTTACATCGTGACGGTGGCGTTCCGCCTCGGTATAATAAGGCAAATATTCGGGTAAAAGCGGCCGCGGACCGATTATCGACATATCCCCCTTTAATATGTTAAAAAGCTCGGGCAGCTCGTCAAGGGAAGTGTGGCGAAGAAAATCACCGTAGCCTGTAAGTCTTTGCTCATCGGGCAAAAGCTTTCCGTACTCATCCTTTTCGCAGGTCATTGTACGGAACTTAATAAGCTTAAAAATCTTTTCATTGCCTGTTTTCGGGTTGATTTTTCCCGGGCGCTCCTGAACGAAAAAGGGATTTCCCTTCATCACTATCGCACCGATAATTATCAGCGCAAGCAAAACAGGCGACAGCACCGTCACGGCCAAAAGCGAAAGAATAAAATCCATCGGGCGTTTTATGTGCCTTGCGTAAATACCTGTTGAAAGGCTGACGCTTTTCTCCGCTTCGGCTTCTTTTATTAGAGTTTCAGGCATGATTCACACTCCTTAAAAGCAGGATTTTATTATTTCGATTATCTTATCCTGCTCATCGTTTGTCATTTTGTTGTCGCTGGGCAGGCAAAGTCCTCTTTGGAAAATATCCGCGCCGACATCGATTCCGCCTCCGGCTATATAGGCGTTTGTTCTCGCCCTGCCGTTTCCCTCTTTTGTCACAAAGGGATTCATTCGGTAAATAGGCTGCATATGCATGGGCTTCCAGATAGGTCTGCCCTCGGCGTTGTATTTTGCAAGAGTCTCTAAAATCTCGGTCGGGCAGGATTTGCCGCGCTCGCTTACATAGCACGCCTCGCTGTCGCTCCTCACCTGTTTGCACATAGCGTCCTTATCGATAATAAGGCAGGAAAGCCAGAAATTAGGCTCGGACTTTGTTTTATCATACGGATTCATACTTACAGGTAAATCCTTTAGGCCGTCCTTATATCTGAAATAAATTTCCTTTTTCCGTCTGATATGCTCCTCTAAATAGGGATACTGACCTCTTACAACTCCCGCTATCACATTACTCATACGGTAGTTGTAGCCGACCTCCTCGTGGTTGTACCAGGGCGCCGCCTCACGGCTTTGGGTGGACCATTTTCTCGCCTTGTCCGCCGCCGCTTTATCGTCTGTTAAAAGCATACCGCCCGAAGAGCCTGTTATTATCTTATTTCCGTTATAAGAGATCGCGTTGTATTTTCCGAATGTGCCTGTTTGTCTTCCGTTATATGTAGCGCCGAGCGATTCCGCCGCGTCCTCTATGAGCACCGCTCCGTGTCTGTTACAGATTTCAAGTATCTCATCGAATTTCGCAGGCGTACCGTAAAGATTTGCCACGATTACCAGCTTTGTATCGGGATAAAGCTCAAAAGCTTTTTCAAGAGCCAGGGGGTCCATATTCCAGGTGTCGTATTCCGTGTCGATAAACACAGGAGTCGCTTTTTCGTACATCACGGGATTAACCGTTGCCGAAAAGGTCATATCGGAACAGAAAACCGTATCTTTCTGCTTTACCCCGGCAAGCTTGACCGCAAGGTGCAAGGCGGCTGTGCCGCAGGAAAGTCCGACGGCGTATTTGCAGCCGACCTTTTCGCGGGCCAGCCTCTCCGCCTCGTTAATATTTTCTCCTACCGTTGACATCCAATTTGTCTCGTAAGCTTCCTTTATGTATTTCAGCTCATCGCCGTGCATAGTAGGAGAAGCAAGCCAAATTTTATTCTTAAAAGCCTCCATTTAACAATCCCTCTTTAATCACTGAAAAAGCACATAAATATTAAAAAACTATGTGTCTTTCGCCGTATGTTTTATTTTTAATATCGGCATTTCGGATTTGCTAAATCCAAATGTTACACCATTCAAACAACTATATCAAATATATAAGAATTTTACCACATTAATTATACATTGTCAATGTAAAAGCACCGGTGAAGACAGAGCAAAATTACAAATAAAGGCAAAAAATTCCATCGAAATATAGCTTTACCGTTTCAAAAATGCCGACTTTTCTTTTACATCTGCCTCGGCTGTTTTCGGTTTACTTACCTCTTGTCTGCGCTTGAGTCTATTGTCAGCTTATACAGCTCTTGCCACTTTCTCAATAAATCAGACATATTAAAATTCTCCAAAGCATAATCTCTGCACCTTTGCTGTACAGGGCAAAGACGTTCGGACTGATAACATTCCCTATTCTCGAAAACAAGCTCTTGTGCCGCATTGCCGGCGGCCTGCCAATCGCCTTTGGGAACGACGGCACCGCATCCCGGTCTTATTAATTCAGGCATTGCGGTAACATCGTATACTACCGCAGGCGTACCGCAGGCAAGAGCTTCAACAATGACCTTTCCGAATGTCTCCTGGTATGACAAATGTAAAAGTACATCAGCTTTTTGATATAGCTTCACAAGATTTGCAATATTGTTTATCTCTCCGACTGAAAGAATATTATCCGGCAAAGAGATATCCCGCGGCATTTTTCCTACCGTTACGAAATCAAAGCCGTCATTATTTTTTGCAATGTTTATTATGTCGGAAAGGCCCTTTTCATCAGTCCATTCCTGGGCGACAGCCAAAATCGTCGGACGGCCGTTCGCTTCACGCGGAACGGGTGAAAAAGTATCCAAATCAATCCAGTTATAACTTCTCACAAAATAAGCGTTTTCTTTCATAAAAGACTTTTTACACTCATTC
>CAMGCN010000082.1 GCA_946040935.1 uncultured Clostridia bacterium
CACCTAAGCCTTCGTCGGCAGCGTCAGATGTGTATAAGAGACAGCCATGGGATCGCGGGCGTTTTTCGATAACTGTGCCGCCATCTCGACATTTTCAAGCGCCGTGAGATTTTGTATAAGGTTATAAAACTGAAAGACAAATCCGACGTCATAACGTCTGTACTCGGTAAGAGCGCGTCCCTTGCAGCCTGAAATGTCCTTGCCGTCGATAAACACGTTTCCCGATGTAAGGGTGTCCATGCCGCCCAGAATGTTAAGAAGTGTTGTTTTTCCTGCGCCCGACGGACCTACTATAACGCATATTTCCCCTTTGTTAATCCCGAAGCTGACATCCTTTAAGGCGTCTATTTTCACTTCTCCCATAGTATAGGTCTTGCTTACGTTTTGAAATTCAACGTAGTGTTCCATTTTTAATCCTTTTTTGTAAAATACATATTATCTATATAGCTTTTCATAAAGAAGTCGGACGTCGCAAGCTCGAGTGACGCCGCGTTCTTTGCCGTAATTTCGCTTTTTTCGAGCGCCTGACGCGACAGCAAAATCGCCGAAGCGCCCATTCCCGCCGCGTTACCGACGGCAACCGTACGCTTCGCCGTGCCCGGGGGAATAAGTCCTATGATTTCCGCGTTTTCGGGAGATATGAAACTGCCGAATCCTCCTGCGAGGATGAGCCGTCCCAGGTCTTCTGACGCCGCGCCGCATGAATTGAGAAGAGAGTCTATTCCTGCGCGTATCGCGGCCTTTGCGAGCTGTGCCGAGCGTATATCCTTTTGCGTTATGTAAACTCCGCTGTCGGCTATTTCTATCGCAGGCTGTCCCTCAAACACTGTGGGATTCTTGATAAGTCCCGTTTCGTCTGTCATTTTGAGCGAAAGGAAAAGGGCAAGTGAATCTATCAGAGCCGAGCCGCATATCCCGTCGGCGGCTTTGTCTCCTATTACAGAGTATTTTATTTTTCCTCTTTCCTGCCATACGCGGTTTATCGCGCCCTCGCGCGCGGGCGCGCCCATACGTATTCCCGTTCCCTCAAAGGCGGGACCTGCCGCGCATGAGCAGCATATTATTTCGTCGCCCTTCTTTATTGCCATTTCACCGTTTGTTCCTATGTCGACAAGCAGAGAGAGCTTCTCGTTTTTCATGATATCGGAGCCGGAAATGAGCGCGCAGGTGATGTCGCTTCCCACGAAGGGTGATATCGCTCGGGGAATATATGTCCTCATGCCGTTTATATTGACCGTCTTTCCGAAATAATCAGCGAGGGTAAAAGGAGACGCCGAAAGCCCGGTCACGTCCTCGCCGAGGAGAATGGAGAGCATGGCGGCGTTTCCCGTGACGACCGCCGTTTTACATTCTTCCTTATTAATATTCGCTTTGTCGCAAAGTTCGGCTATCCCCTCTTCAAGTCCTTTAGATATAAGAGCGCGCAGCTTTTCCTTTTCTTCGCCGAGCGAGGCCTCTATACGGGAAATCACATCCGCTCCGTATATTCCCTGCGGATTTGCAAAGGAATGAACCGAAAGGAGCTTTTCATTTTCCAGCTCGTACAGATAAAGCGCGACGGTTGTGGTGCCTATATCGACTGCCGCTCCCACTCCCTCTCCGAACGGCGAGTGAGAATAACGCGAGCAAAGGCCGTCGGTCAACGCGGTGATATTTTTATCTGGCAGGAAAAGCTCACAGTCGCCCGTGGCCTTTGTAAGGCAGGCGAGGCGAAAAGCGCTGTTTTCGCCCGTCAGCTTCTTTTCCCTTTCGTCCGCTTCGCTCACGCAGCCGGTTACCCTGACGCGGCATTTTCCGCAGACTCCCTTTCCCGAGCAGGGAAAAGAAAAACCGCAACCGCTGTCCCGTATTACACGAGAGAGCAGAACGGGACTGTCGTATGTCAGAGTTTTTATATTTTTATCGTCGATTATTATCTTTATATCCATTTCAAATACAGTTTATCAAACGTATATTAACTTTTCAAGTATAAATTGATGTTTTTTATAATCCGTACCGTGTCAAAAAAAATAAAAAATTTGAAAAAACTATTGACATTAGCAAAAAACGGTTATATAATGTCAGCATAAACCGATGATTAAGAGTAGTAACCGATGCTTCGTGTGCAGAGAGAGCCGTGGACGGTGGAAAAACGGCGATGCGTGTTTCGGCGAATGGACTTATGAGGGCGAACGAAAGCTAAAGCGAGTAGTAATCGACGGAGAGCATGACCGTTACAGCGTGCAGCGTATGTAAGTACGATTGAGAGGGTGCGTTTTTCGCATCAATATGGGTGGTACCGCAGGATATATGTCTTGTCCCATGGAAACAGTTTTCCGTGGCAAGGCATTTTTTATTTTTCGATAAGGAGAAAAGACATGATATTAACCAAACGATGGCGGGCTTTGAAATAAAACCTCAACCAAAACAAAAAACCATTAACTAATAAATAATAAATAAGAAACGGAGATAAAAACAATGAAAAACATAATAAAGAAAATCACGGCGGCAGCTCTCGCCGCACTTATGACAGTATCTTTTGCGTCATGCGGAAAAGAATCAGATGACAACAGCGAAGCAAAAAATGAAACAAAGACCTACAAGGTCGGTATAGTACAGTTTGTAGACGACGCTTCCCTCAACCAGATTCAGGACAACATTCAGCTTGAGCTTGACGCAAAGGGCGAGGAGCTGAAATGCAAGTTTGATTACGCCGACTATACCTACAACGGTCAGGCAGACTCGACCACTCTTAACCAGATAGCGTCCGAGCTTATAGCAAAAGAAGTTGATATCATCATTCCTATAGCAACTCCTACCGCGCAGATTATGCAGGCGGCAACAGAAGAAAATCAGATTCCCGTAGTATTTGCGGCGGTTTCCGACCCTATGACGGCAAAGCTCGTAAGTTCTATGGATGCGCCCGGCTCGAACATCACGGGTACGAGCGACGCCCTCAATACAAAGGCTATTCTCGAGCTCATGAGAGCGGCGTACAAGGATCTTGACTATGTAGGACTTCTTTACTCCAAGAGCGAGGATTCGTCGGTTAAGCCTATCGCGGAAGCAAAGGAATTCTTCGATGCAAACAACATTAAGTATATCGAAAAGACAGGTACGACTACCGACGAGCTTATTTCCGCCGCCGACGCGCTCGTGGCAGAGGGTGTTGACTGTGTGTTCACTCCTACCGATAACACGGTAATGACAGCAGAGCTCGCAATTTACGAGAAGTTCGCAGACGCGAAAATAGGTCACTTCTGCGGCGCTGACTCCTTCGCTCTCAACGGCGCGTTCGTAGGCTACGGCGTTGACTACGCAACTCTCGGAAGAGCAACTGCCGATATGGCGGTTGAAATTCTCGTAAACGGTAAAAAGCCTGCCGAAACGGCAGTTCAGACCTTTGATAACGGCCTTGCGGTTGTGAATACCGAAATCTGTGCACAGCTCGGCTTCGACATGGAGACGGTTAAGGAGAGCTTCAAGCCTTATTGCACGGCAGTCAGCGAAATAAAGACAGCTAAAGAATTTGATAAATAAGAGAGAAACTAAATGGCAGGAATGTTAGGCGTTTTTCAGACCGCGCTCGAGGTGGGACTTATCTACTCGCTCGTTGCGATGGCTCTGTTCATAAGCTTTTCAATACTGAACATAGCGGATCTTTCAACCGACGGATGTTTTACGCTCGGTTGTGCGGTGGGAGCCACGGTGACCCTTGCGGGTCACCCTGTTCTCGCCATTTTCGCCGCTATGGCGGCAGGAGTGCTTTCGGGTTATGTGACCGCGTTTTTGCAGACAAAGCTCGGCGTTGAGAGTATTCTTGCGGGTATTATCGTAAATACGGGACTATATACCGTCAACCTTGCGGTTATGGGCTTTTCCTCCAACCTTTCGGTTTTCGGCTGCGATACGGTATTTTCGCTGGCGAAAGGTTTTATCGGCGGCAAATGGTATAAGCTCGCAGTTATTGCGGTTATTGTTTTGCTCGTCTGTATCATTCTCATACGTTTTCTGGGAACGACGCTCGGACTTTCCGTACGCGCTACGGGCGATAGCCCCGATATGGTCTCCGCCTCCTCGATAAACCCTGCGTTTACCGTGACTGTCGGACTATGCGCGGCAAACTCCCTGACGGGACTTGCAGGATGTCTTATAGGTCAGTATAACAAAAACTGTGATATAAATCTCGGCACGGGAATGGTGACTATCGCCCTTGCCTCGCTGATAATCGGACAGGCGATTTTCGGCAGAGGCAATATGCGCTTAAAGGTTTTCGGAGTTGTGATAGGAAGCGTTATCTACCGCTTTATTGTCGCTCTCGCCTTGAGAATCAATATTTCAGCCGAGTATTTCAAGCTCGTTTCGGCTCTTATCGTCGCCGTCGCCATCGCCGCGCCCAAGATGCGCGAAAAGCTCGCATTTATGAGAAAAAAGAGTGTTTCTATGAGAAAAATGCGTAAGGAGGTAATGTCGGATGTTAATAATGACAGGCGTGAACAAAACCTTTAACGCAGGTACGGTAAACGAGAGAAAAGCGCTGTGCGGAGTTGATTTCACGCTGAAGGACGGTGATTTTGTCACTATCGTCGGCTCAAACGGCGCGGGAAAGTCTACTCTTTTCAACGTAATATCGGGAACGTATTATGTTGACTTTGGTAGAATCCTCCTCGACGGACGGGACGTAACATATCTTCCCGAATATAAGCGCAGTGCGTTTATCGGTCATCTTTTTCAGGATCCGCTCAAGGGCACGGCTCCTCATATGACAATAGAGGAAAATCTCGCTGTTGCCTATCTTCATTCTTCGGGAAAGAACAGAATTTTCGGGAGAATAAAAAAAGCCGACAGAGAATTTTTCAGAGAAAAGCTATCTGAATTGAATATGGGACTCGAGGACAGAATGAAGACTCCGGTCGGCATACTTTCCGGCGGACAGAGGCAGGCTCTTACCCTGCTCATGGCGACTATGGTTACTCCCTCGCTCCTGCTTCTCGACGAGCATACGGCGGCGCTCGACCCTGCGACGGCGGATAAGGTGCTCGAGCTTACAAAAAAAATCGTAAGGGAACGGGAAATTTCCTGCCTTATGATAACTCACAATATGCATCAGGCGCTCTCTCTCGGCAACCGAACTATAATGATGGATTCGGGCAGAATTCTCCTTGACGTTTCGGGCGAGGAGAGAAACAGAATGTCGGTGCAGGATTTGCTCGACAAATTTGCCGAGTCAACGGGCGAAGCGCTTGACAACGACAGAATGCTGCTCGGAGGCAACGGATAATCCTCTTCGGATATATGCTGTCAGAAATAAAAAAACAGTCGGAGAAATTGATATGCACCCCAAAAGTCAGACACTTTCGGAGGTGCATATATTTATGGGAAAAACGGGAAAGGTCAACAGGTCGGCAACGACACTTGAAATTTCATTTTTTGTGTGTTATCATAAGCGATATACCAAAAGACAGCCGACCTATAAAGGTGCATAGGACGCCGAAAAGGAGAAGAAAATGATGATAAAAGCGGTACTTTTTGACCTTGACGGGACTCTTTTACCCATGGATCAGGATGAATTTTTGAGGGGATATTTTTCTTTGCTCGCAAAAAAGGCGGCAAAAAGAGGATACGACGCAAAAGAGCTGTACGACGCGATATGGCAGGGCACCTC
>CAMGCN010000083.1 GCA_946040935.1 uncultured Clostridia bacterium
ATAGCGTAGCGTCTCGTGGGCTCGGAGATGTGTATAAGAGACAGGTATGGGCAATTATTCTTAAGATAACGGGCTCTGTTTTTGCGTCTGTTTTGCTTTTTATCTCATTTGTCGTCGCTTATTTCTATTTCAGAGGAGCTGTCGGCTCATTCATAATAACTCTCCTCTTCGGCATTTGCTCATCCCTTTTCGTTTTGTCTGCCATGTTTATGATATGCAGGATTGAAGAAGGAATAAGGCAGATAAAAACAAAGCTGTAATAAGGCTCTAATATACATAACAAACATAATGGAATATAAAATACTTTCTAAAATAAACTGTCCCGAGGATGTGAAGGCGCTCCCTCATGACGAGATACTTCCCCTTTCCGAGGAGATACGCGCTTTCATGTGCGAAAAGGTGGATAAGCAGGGCGGACATCTCGCTTCAAACCTTGGTGTGGTAGAGCTGACTCTCGCTATACACAGAGTTTTTGACTGTCCGAAGGATCACATTATATTTGACGTCGGTCATCAGAGCTATGTGCACAAAATACTGACGGGACGAAAAGACGGCTTCGACACTCTCCGCACGCCGGGAGGACTTTCCGGCTTTACCAAGCGCTCGGAGAGCGAGTATGACGCTTTCGGAGCGGGACATTCCTCTACTTCTCTTTCGGCGGCGCTCGGCTTTGCCGAGGCGGACAAGCTCGCAGGCAGAGACAGTTATACTGTCGCGGTGGTAGGCGACGGCGCATATACCGGCGGTATGATACACGAGGCGCTGAATAACTGCCGTCCAAAGCTCAATCTCGTTATAATATTAAATGAAAACGAGATGTCAATATCCAAAAATATAGGTCAGTTTGCAAATCAGATAGCAAAGATACGTTCTTCAAAAGGCTATTACCGTGCAAAGCGCAGAATAATGAACATGGTCACGGGAATACCGCTCGTCGGCAAATTCCTTTTCAGGAGGATAGCACGGGTGAAGGTCAACATGAAGAACAGGCTGTACGGCTCAAACTGTTTTGAAGAGCTGGGACTTTACTATTTAGGCCCTATTGACGGAAACGACTATGACCTTGTCGAGCGAGTTCTTACCGAAGCGAAGAATATGCACCGCTCGACTATAATACATATAAAAACGAAAAAAGGAAAAGGCTACGCCCCTGCCGAGGCGGAGCCGGCGAAATATCACGGCGTTCCTCCCAAAGGAAGCGAGGAAAAGCGCAACTTCTCACAGGAGTTCGGCGACATTCTCTGCGATATGGCGAGAGAGCACGGAGATATATGTGCCATAACGGCCGCCATGAGCTACGGAACGGGACTTGAAGAGTTCAGGCGCAGTTTCCCCAAGCGCTTTTTTGATGTCGGGATAGCCGAGGAGCACGCTGTTACCTTTGCGGCAGGACTTGCCGCCGACGGAGCAAGACCTTTCTTCGCTGTTTATTCGTCTTTTTTGCAGAGGGCGTATGACAATATTCTGCACGATGTCGTGCTTCAGGGGCTTCCCGTGGTGCTTTGCGTTGACCGCGCGTCTCTTGCGCCGTCCGACGGTGCGACGCATCACGGTATTTACGATGTCGCTTTCCTGAACACTATACCGAATATTGAAATTTACACGCCGTCATCTTTTGCAAAGCTGAAAGAAGCGTTAAAGAGCGCGTATGACAGGGCGCTTCCCTGTGCGGTGCGTTATCCCAACTCTTCCGAGCTTGTCTTACCCGAGAGCTTTTGCGACGAGGGAGACTTTATGTACGACTTTAAGAACGAAAAGCCCGAGAGGGTGCTTATAACCTACGGCAAGATAGCGCAAGAGGCGCTAAAGGCAAAGAAAGAGCTTGACTTTGGTATTGTAATACTCGAAAAAATTCGGCCGTATTCCGAAACAGCGAAAAAAATCAAAAGTATATTACCTCTCTCTTCAAAGCTCGTCTTTCTCGAGGAGGGTGTATATGCAGGCGGCGCGGGTATGATGCTGCGCGATGAGCTGAAACGTGATATGACCGTTCTTGCGATAAAAGACAGCTTTGGCGAAGGCAAAATCGGAGAGAGCTTGTATGAAAGCTGCGGAATTTCCGCAAAACACATTAAGGAGGCTTTTGGCAGATGAAAAGCATGAAAAGAATTATTTCGTTTATGGTGACGGTCACTGTAATAATGAGTTTATTTACATTTGCCCTGCCGTCGTCGGCAGACGGCGGACTTGTTGATTCGGGTATTGACTATACCGAGTCGCTTGATATGATAAAAAATCCGCTTATGGGTTATCCTACATGCGCGTCTATAACCTTTTCCGATAATATGCCGGTGCGTAATGACAGCGGATTTATCTGGTATTATATAAATATCAACCGTTATTCGGCCGGAAACCATTTGTATCAGGACACATACGGCGCAGACGCGAAGGCGCCCGTCGGCGGCGAGGACAAACCTATTTCAGAAGAGGCTCTGTCGCGTTTTTCGCAAACTCTGTATAACCTCCGCATGAACGGCGCAACCTGCCTTTTGCGCTTTGTTTATGACTGGGACGGAAAGCCCGGCTGCGAGCCTGCCGACTTTGAAATGATAATCACCCATATAAAACAGCTTTGCGATGTTGTCAGCGAATATCCCGACGTCGTTTACGGCTTTGAGTGCGGTATTATCGGCGTTTTCGGCGAGATGCATTCGTCCATATACTGCGGCGCCGCATATGCAAACAGAATTATTGACACATACATTAAGAACACCCCCGACAGTATGACGCTTATGGTGCGTACGCCTTTGTATATCGCAAACTATCTGGGCATAACGCGCGAACAGCTTGCCGAGTATGTGCCTAAGAGGGGAAGCGTACCCTACAGACTTTCGTATTTTAACGACGGATATATGAACACCGCCAACGACACGGGAACCTGGGCGAACCGCGCACAGGACCTTAAATTCCTTGAAAAAGCGAGCGAGCATAACTCCTACGGCGGCGAATACGGAAGCGCATACTCTTCTCAATATTTGCCCAACAGCGCCTGCATACCCGAAAACGCTATACCCGAAATGTACAGAACGCATGTCAATTTCATACGCGGAAACGTATATAAGATAGGCGGAAACAATAAGGTATTCGGATATGACCAATATACATATTCGGAAGAATACGAAGAGGATTATTTCCCTGACAACTCTGCCTTTTACGGCTCGGACTGCCACACCTTTATTACCGCGCATCTCGGTTACCGCCTCGTTTTGAGGGACAGTAAGCTCTCTTCGGAAACAAAGGCGGGCGGCACTCTGCGGCTGAAGGGCACTATAGAAAACACAGGCTTTGCAAACGTTCTTACCTACCCCACGGCGCAGGTATTGCTCGTAAAGGGCGGATATATTTACAAAACAGACGTTGACATAAAGGCATACGATATTAAGTCCTGCACAAAATACGACTATGATATGACCTTCTCGCTGCCCTCTAACATGCCCTTGGGCAAGTATGACGTGTATCTGCGTTTTTCTACGAGCACCGTCTCGCCTCTGACCGAGGTTGCAAGCGGCTTGAAATTTGCAAACAACGGGGATATTTTCGACGCAAACTACGGAGCAAACCTTATCGGAGCTATCAGCGTTACCGAAGGGGATAGTATTCAGTCGGCTTCTTCTGACGCTTTCGCACAGATAGACTCTGCTCTGCCCGGCGCCACCGTAACGCGCGGAGCTCCGCTGCTTGCAGGATACGGATTTCCCGTCACCGGAAGCGGCGCTGAGATTTCCTATAATGTGGGAGATACAATGACTCTTTCCGCAGAGAACAAGCTTCGTTCCGATGCGACTGTCACCTATAAATGGTACAAGGGCGTTGCGCTCGTCTCAAACGGGCCGACGCTTACAAGAGAGAGTGTTTCTCTTTCCGACGCAGGCGACTACAGCCTCAAAATTACCGCTCTCGGAAATACCGTAACCACATGCAAAGTTAAAGTAACCGTGACAGAACACGATTTCGGCGAGCAGACCGTCACAAAAAAGGCGACCTGCCATTCCACGGGAACCGCATCGCGCACATGTGCCGAATGCGAAGTTTCGGAAACGATAATTCTCCCTGCAGAGGCTCATGCCGCGGGAGAGAATGAGATAACACCTTCGACCTGTTCCGAGCAGGGCGTCGACGCTGTAAAATGCGTTAAGTGCGGCGACGAGCTCTCATATGTTCTTTTGCCGTATGCGCCGCATAATTATTCTGATGAAGTCCGCGAGGCAACATGTACTCGGGACGGCGTTATAATTCATGTTTGTCCCGACTGCGGATATACAGAGGAAGAGACGCTTCCTGCGACAGGACATGAATATTCCTATTCGCTCAAGGGCGACGTGCTTGAGAAGGTATGTAAAAAATGCGGCGAGTCAACGACTCCGGTTGAGCTGGACGGAACAACGGGTGTTACGGGAATAACGCAAGAGCAGTTTGACAATCCCGACAAAGGTGCAGTTGACGCAAGCGATGAGATCGTTCTTGTCGGTGAGGACGGCTATGTTGACTCGTATAAACTTACGACTCCTTCATCAAACATAACATTCCTTTTACGCGCCACCGGCGTGGAAAAACCTATTAAGTTGGGTAAATTCAGACTCGTTTCATACAGCGAGAACGGGGAAAGCAATACATTTGACAGTAACAACGCGGCAAACTACTACGGCGATTGTCTTTATGAGATAACCGAGGACGGCCTTTGGGCGTTTTCCTTGAATAAAATAGTCATGAACAGCGCCGGAAACACTTTCCGCGGAGTAACATGGGCGGCGTTTAACGATCCGGATTCCACCAAGGGAACAAAAGAGACGCAGAACAGCAACTCAAATGCAGAAATAGAGCTTGTCGGTATATATGACGGCGTGCTTTCAAACGTCACCGTGTATGCGGACAGCGACGGAACGGTACTTTGTGAGACAGAGAACAAATATCACCACGGCGGTATATGGAGCAACAGTATGAGAAAGGTAGACACCGCCGACGGAGAGTACACGGGGGAGAACCCGACAAAGACGAGCGACGCGGATTATGTTTATACCTTCTCTCATTGGGCATACTCAAACGGAGAAAAGGCAGACGCCCTTTTGACAAAGTCTGTTCTTTACCCGGTATTTGAAAAGTCAGAGAATACCTGTTTGCATGAAAACAGAATAACTAAGGTGATTACCGAAGCGACATGTACTTCGGAGGGCACGGCGGGAGTCGTGTGCGGCGACTGCGGAGCAACTCTTTCCATAAACGAGACAATATCGAAAACCGCGCATAAGGAAGGCAACAGACGTATCAGCGAGGAGCCTACCTTTACCTCCTACGGCGAAAAAGAGATTTTCTGCGCCGACTGCTATACACTTATCCGCACCGAGAAAATTGCTAAAGTAGAGAACAAATTCACCGATGTTGATATAAACGCGTGGTATTCAAAGCCTGTAAGCTATGCAATATATCACAACATCTTCAGCGGAATGAGCCCGACGACGTTCGAGCCGAACGGCAATATGACAAGAGCTATGTTCGTCACCGTCCTCGGCAGATTAGACGGCGCAGTCAACGACAAAAACAAAGGCACCGTGTTTACCGACGTTCCGACGGGCGAGTGGTACT
>CAMGCN010000084.1 GCA_946040935.1 uncultured Clostridia bacterium
ACACTGTGTACCTTTATATTTATAATATATTTGACAACAAATAAAAGGAGAATAATGAATAATGAGAAAATATCTTAATTACCTTGCGGGCATAATATGCTGTGCTGTTGTGGGCGCAGTATATTTCTATGTTACGCTTCCGCCTATAAACATACATTCGACTGCGTTTTGGTGGTTTTTTGTAATACTTCTTCTGTCTTTCTCGATTCCTTTCGGCGTTTTTTCTGCGGTGTTATCAGTTGCGGAAAAATTCGGGAAAAAAGGGAGAACAGTCACGGCGGCGCCTGCGCTCAAGGTTATTTTAATTCTTGCCTGTGTGCCGATAGTCGTTTGTATTTTCGGCGGCATCGCTTCCTCGACATTTTTTAACGCTCACAGATACGCGTCTGTCATAACCGTGAATGAGGCAAAATTTGAAGAGGACATGCCCGAGACTACGAATGTCACGAATATCGCGCTCATGGACTCAAATTCAGCGCGCATCATAGGAAACAGAACTCTCGGCTCTCTTTCCGACGTTGTTTCACAGTATGAAGCAGGCTATACCTATAATCAGATTAATTATCAAGGTGCGCCAAAAAAGGTGACGAGCCTTGAATATGTCGATTTTTTCAAGTGGTTTAACAACCGTAAAGCAGGAGTTCCCGGCTATATAATGGTAGACCCGGTAAACAATACCGCAAGCTATGAAAAGCTCGATACGCCGATTAAATACGTGTCGAGCGCGTGGTTTAACGACAATCTGGAGCGGAAACTGCGTTTTTCTTATCCTACAAAGATTTTCGGTTCATATTCTTTTGAAATAGACGAGAGCGGAAATCCCTATTATGTTGTCTCCTGCCTCACCGCGCGCGTCGGACTTTTCGGAGCCATGGACGTTGAGGAGGTAATAATTTTCGATCCGACAGACGGTTCTTCGGAGATTTACCCCGTAGCCGAAACTCCTGCGTGGGTTGACGAGGTGTACACGGGTTATCTCGCTACCGAAAAATATAACTGGTACGGCATGTACTCGGGCGGCTTCTGGAACAGCGTTATCAGTAATAAAGACTGCAAAAAAACGACCGACGATTTCGGATATATCGTTTTGGAAGATGACGTCTGGTATTTCACGGGCGTTACAAGTATAACGAGCGACCAGTCAAATATCGGATTTATCATAACAAACGCAAGAACGGGAGAATATAAGTTCTATCCCGTTGTCGGCGCGGAGGAATATTCCGCTATGTCGGCGGCAGAGGGAGAAGTTCAGGAAAAGGGTTATACCGCTTCCTTCCCGTCTCTTATAAATGTAAACGGAAAGGCGACGTATATACTCGTTCTTAAGGATGACGGCGGACTTGTCAAGCTCTATGCGCTTGTCAATGTCGAAAACTACGGCATAGTCGCAACGGGCACGACGCAGCAGGAGGCGATGAAAGAGTACAAGCGTCTTCTTGCACAAAACGGCGTAATCTCTCCGGATAAGGAAAGCGATTTGCCCGAAGAGAAGTTCAAGGTGCTTGACGTCAATACGGCGAGCATAGGCGGAGAGACGTATATTTATATCACCTCTCCCGACAAGACGCTGTATAAGGCGCAGATAAGCGCTGATGAAACGCTGCTCCTTATATCAAAGGGGGATTTGATATCGGTAAAATACAGCGAAACATCCGACAGCAAAATACGCTATATTGATTCATGGGATTTTACCCAAGAGCCCAAGGAAAATTCAGAAGTTAAATTATATGCCGAAGAGGACGCGGCAGATGACACGGCGAAGCCGGACGACTCGGCTGCATAATAATAAAAACTCCATCCGTAAGGATGGAGTTTTTGCATGCGCTCTGTTAATGTTACTTTTTCAATAGGTCGAATATGACTTCACGGGCGATTAAAAGTCCTGCCGCCGACGGTACAAACGGCAATGTTCCGAGCGGCGGCTTTTCGCCCTCGTATGACGGCAACGGCTTTTTCGGAGCTTCGGTGGAAAACAAGACCTTTACATCCTTGATCCCCCGTTTTTTAAGCTCGTATCTCATAACCCTCGCGAGAGGACAAACGCTGCTTTTTGAGATGTCGGCTATGCGAAAAGCAAGGGGATCGGTTTTGCCGGCCGTGCCCATACAGGAAATTACGGGAACGCCTGCGGCTTTCGCTTTTTCGATAATAGCTATTTTTCCGCTCACCGTGTCTATCGCGTCTATCACATGGTCATAGACCGAAAAATCAAAGTCGTCTGCGTTTTCGGGCAAAAAGAATACCGCATGCGTTTCCACTCTCGTGTCGGGGCAGATGTCGAGTATTCGCTCCTTTGCCACCTCTACCTTTAATTTGCCGAGGGTAGAGTGAAGGGCTATTATCTGTCTGTTGATATTTGACGGGCATACTCTGTCTTTGTCGGTGAGGTCTATTTGCCCGACGCCTGCGCGTGCCAAAGCCTCTGCGACATAGCTTCCGACGCCTCCCACTCCGAAAAGCGCGACTCGGAATGTCCGTAGCTTTTTTTGAGCCTCTTCGCCTATGAGCGCTGTATTTCTTTCAAACTGTTCATTTATCATAGTATATCCCCTGATATGTTCCCCGCCTTACAAGCTCTTTGTCTATTTCGTTCATCACGACAAATTTTTTCAGGCTCCAAAGGGGCGCGATCAGCGCGTCCTTTGCCCCGTCGCCCGTTATTCTGCCTATTACCGTGTCGGGCGGCATTATTTCAAGCTGGTCGCAGACGAGATTTGTGTATTCCTCTCTTGCCATTACATCAAACTCCCCGTTCTCATACTGCTTTGCGAGCGCGGTGCCGCGCAAAACGTGCAAAAGATGAATTTTGAGAAACTCGGGATGTAATTTTGCCACTTCTTTTGCGGTTTGCATCATCATCTCTCTGTTCTCGCCGGGCAGACCGTTGATTATATGGATACAGCGGTTTACACCGTCGAGCATATTATAGCCCGTTAAAAAATCGGCGTATGTGTGACACCTGTTTATTCTTTTCGCCGTCTCGTCGTGTACGCTTTGCAGTCCCAGCTCAACAGTGAGAAATGTCCTTTTTGAGAGCTCTTTCAGATATTTCGCCGTTTCCGGCGTTACACAGTCTCCCCGCGTCGCCACCGAAAGTCCGACTACGCCTTTTTGAGAAAGAGCCTCTTCAAAAAGCTCACGCAGGCGCTCTGTCGGCGCGTAGGTGCCGGTGAAAGCCTGAAAATATGCGATGTATTTTTCGCTCGGCCACTTTTTCAGAAGACCGTTTCGGCATATTTCAAACTGTTTCGTAATGCTCATATCGGGGGTGCATGTAAAATCGCCGCTCCCGCGTTCGGAACAGTATGTACAGCCGCCCGTGCCTTTACTTCCGTCCCGATTGGGACAGGTAAATCCGCCGTCGAGCGGCACTTTGAAGCACTTTCCTCCGAAACGCCGCTTCAGATAATAATCGTATGTATAGTATCTTTTGTTAGTGTCTGAAAATTCAAACGGATTAATAGTTTTCATTTGTTAGTATTTTAATTCATTTTTAAGAAAAAATCAAGACAGAGAAATGCGCTTGCCGATTTCCCTTGACACATTCATGAAAAAGCTGTATAATATGGTGAATAGTTATGAAACGATAAATTGAATACTAAATTGAATACAAATGAAGGTACAAAATGGCTAAGGAATTCGAAAAACTCACAACTAAGTTCGTGTTTGTCACGGGCGGCGTAGTCAGCGGTCTGGGCAAGGGAATCACGGCGGCCTCTCTCGGGCGGCTTCTCAAAGCAAGGGGAAAAAAGGTCATTTTACAGAAAATGGACCCGTATATCAACATCGACCCGGGTACTATGAGTCCCTATCAGCACGGAGAGGTTTTTGTCACTGACGACGGTGCGGAAACCGACCTGGATATAGGACATTACGAGCGTTTTACAAATGAAAACATGACCGCGTATTCAAATGTAACTACCGGCAAGATTTATTGGAGCGTTCTTAATAAGGAGCGCAGAGGTGATTATCTCGGCGGAACAGTTCAGGTTATTCCTCACATTACAAATGAGATAAAGGACCGTGTGTACACCCTCGCGCGCGATCACGCGTGCGACGTGCTCATTACAGAAATAGGCGGCACTGTCGGTGATATCGAGAGTCAGCCGTTCCTCGAGGCGTGCAGACAGATTCAGGCAGAGGTCGGCAGAGAAAACTGTATCTTTATCCATGTAACGCTTCTTCCCTTTATCGCAGGAAGCGAAGAATTAAAGAGTAAACCTACCCAGCACTCGGTTAAGGAGCTTCGTGCTATCGGCATACAGCCCGATATTCTCGTATGCCGTACCGAGATGGATATACCCGACGAGATAAAGCGTAAGCTCTCTATGTTCTGTAACGTCCCCGAGGACTGCGTTATTCAAAACAGCACCGCAGAGACGCTTTATGAGGTGCCGCTTCTTCTCGAAAACGAGGGACTCGGCAGCGCCGTATGCCGTCACTTCGGCTTCAGCGACCAGCCAAAGTTAGATAACTGGCGTGAGCTTATAGACACGATAAAGAGCGCGAATAAAAAGGTTAAGATTGCTATTGTCGGAAAATATGTCGAGCTGCACGACGCATACCTTTCGGTTGCAGAGGCGCTTCGCCACGCAGGATATGTAGCCCATGCGGAAGTCGATATCGGCTGGGAACAGTCTGAAGATATTGACGATGATAACGTCGCGGAAAAGCTGGGAGACTATGACGGAATACTCGTTCCCGGAGGATTCGGAGACCGCGGAATAGAGGGAAAGATATCTGCTATACGCTATGCGCGTGAAAACGACATTCCTTTCCTCGGCATATGTCTCGGAATGCAGCTCGCAGTAATTGAATTTGCAAGAAATGTATGCGGTCTTAACGGCGCATATTCTACGGAATTTGATAAGAATACAAAATACCCTGTTATCGACATCATGGCAGAGCAAAAAGAGATAGACAAAATGGGAGGTACTATGCGTCTGGGCTCTTATCCCTGCCATCTTAAAGAGGGAACAAAGGCGTTTGCCGCATACGGTACTTCAGATATCGACGAAAGACACCGTCACCGTTATGAGGTCAACAACCAGTACCGTAAGATTATCGAAGAGCACGGCATGGAGATAGTCGGTATGTCGCCTAACAAAATGCTTTGCGAAATGGTGGAGATTCCTGCAAACAAGTGGTTTGTCGCTTGCCAGTTCCATCCGGAATTTAAGAGCAGACCTAACAAGGTTCATCCTTTGTTCCGTGATTTTGTCGCGGCTGCTGTTGAGAATAAAAATACGGAAAGTAAATAAAAAAATCGGCGGTTGTAATATTATACAACCGCTGTTTTTTGGTTTCGGAAAAATACCCGATAAAGGGGTTCCATAGAGGTTTTCACCGTTGAGAAATCCCACCGCAGCAGAGGCTCCCTTGTGTAAAGATAATAATTGTTTTTTGATTGTTTTTTGATTTTACACAAAAAATAAAAAGAGCGCTCCGCCCGGCTCCCCGTGTAAGGAGAGTTGTCGGCGCGTTCCGACCGGTTCCACGTGTAAGGAGAACCGTCAGCACTCCGCTCGGCTCCCTTGTGTAAAGGGAGCTGTCAGCGAAGCTGACTGAGGG
>CAMGCN010000085.1 GCA_946040935.1 uncultured Clostridia bacterium
AATTATATCAGGTTCAATAAAAATACAGCTTTTAGGAAATGCGTCAACACGGGAGGAGACGCACAGATAATACTTATTATATCCCGATTTCAGATGATATTCCTTTTGAAAAATCGGCTCGGTCACTCCGCTGTGAAAAAAACCCTCGCCCGTAAGTTTTCCGTAGCTTTCCCTTCGGATCCATTCTCGCAGCAGTATCTTTTTGTCGTCTGTGTCAATACCCAAATATTTGATGCCTACCTGTCGGCTAATATCACGCATCGGCTCGACATCTATACCAACTTCATTTTCCGAAACCGCGAGCGCAACAACCCCTCCCGAATGGGAAACGGAAAAGAAAAGCGGCAAATCGGCAAAATACGGTTTTCCCCGCTCTTGCCTTTCTATATTAACATTCTTTATTGAAATATCATAGTATTTATTCAAAACAAAGCCGAGCAGGGCTTTGCCCACGCGGCTCTGATTTTTATTTCCCTCATAGGTAGTATAGAAAACTGATATCATTGAGCAATTTTTTCTGTTTCTTTTGTATTATCTTCTTTCAATTCTTTTTTTGAAATAGTCTTGACGTCTTTTTGACGCTCACTTGTCCATATGATTTTTCTCGGGCAGGCGTCGGCGCATTTTCCGCAGCCCACACACTTATCATAATCAATTGACGCGACAAAGTCGTTCACGTGAATTGCGTCATGTTCGCATGTGCGTTCACACATCTTGCAGGAAATACAGCCGACATCGCAATAAGAACGTGTAACCTTGCCTATATCGACCGACATACATCCTACCCAGTATTTTGCGTCGTACGGTATCATACGAATAATATGCTTGGGACAAGCCGTAGCACATCTTCCGCAGCCGGTACATTTATGATAATCGACATATGCCACGCCGTCCTTGACGCTGATGGCTCCGAAAGGACAAATAGAAACGCATGTTCCGAATCCTAAACATCCGTTAGGACAGGTTTTGAAGCCGCCGTCCAGCTTTGAAAGAGATATACAGTCGTGAGCGCCCTCATATACATATTTGCGTTTCGCAAATTCGCTCGTTCCCGAGCACATAACCTGTGCGCGCATACGAACCGAGTCAGCCGCTTTTTCACCCATTATTTCGGCTATCGCGTTTGCGCTGTCCTTGCCGCCTACCGCGCAGGAGTTGATTTTAGCCTCTCCCTTGGCTATCGCCTCGGCAAGAGCCGCACAGCCTGCATAGCCGCATCCGCCGCAGTTTGCACCGGGAAGCGCATCTATGATTTTCGGCACGCGTTCGTCAACCTTTACGGCGAAGATTTTGGAGGCAATCGCAAGGATAAAACCCAAAACGCCGCCCAGAACAGCAAACCATATAAATGCCATTAAAATATTATTCATTCAGTCCCCTCCTTAAAAGCTTGCACCGGAGAATCCGGAAAACGCGAGCGCAAGCAGACCCGCACACACGAGGACTATCGGCATACCGCGAAAAGACTTGGGCGGATCGGCGAGGCGCAAACGCTCACGCACGCCTGCAAACACCACAATCGCGAGTGTAAAACCGAGCGCCGCGGAAAAACCGAAAACTACGCTTTCTATAAAGTTATATCCATTCTGGATATTAACGAGCGCCGCACCGAGTACCGCACAGTTAGTCGTGATTAGAGGAAGATAAATTCCGAGAGCGTTATAAAGCGCCGGGATAAATTTCTTCATAAACATCTCTATAAACTGAACAAGAGAAGCAATAACGAGAATAAAAGCTATCGTTTCAAGGTATTCAAGGTGAGACGGAACGAGTATAAGATAATAGACCGCATATGTGACTGCAGACGACAAAGTCATAACAAACATAACGGCAAAGCCCATGCCGAGAGCGGTCGACGGTTTTTCTGAAACCCCGAGGAAAGGACAACAGCCGTAAAAGCGGTAAAAAATAAAGTTTTCAATCAATACCGCAGTAAACATTATAAGAGCAAGTTCTTTTATCATTTGTCCTCTGCCTCCGCTTTCTCCTCATGTTTATCAATCAAATAGTGGAACGCGGCGATAAGAATACCGAGCGTTATAAAAGCACCTCCGCTTGATACGAAGAAGAGCACGGGTTTATCGTGAAGCCCCGGAACGGTAATTTCAAAGCCCGTGCCCGAAAAGAGCGTGCCCGAGCCGAAAAGCTCTCTTATAGCGCCGAGAATAACGAGCGCAAATGTGAAACCGATGCCCATGGCAAATCCGTCGACAACCGACGGAAGAGGCGTGTTCTTTGACGCAAACGCCTCTGCGCGCGCGAGAATGATACAGTTTACAACTATGAGCGGAATGAATAGTCCGAGCGTTTTTGAAAGCTCGAAGAAATACGCCTTTATCAGCATATCAACCGCCGTGACAAATCCCGATATTATTACTATAAAGCAAGCGATTCTCACCTGGTCGGGAATAAACTTCCTAAGCAGGGATATCATGAGGTTTGAGCACATGAGCACCGCCGTAACCGCAAGGCCCATGCCAACCGAGTTAACAACCGTCGTCGTAACCGCAAGAGTGGAGCAAAGTCCGAGAAGCTGTATAAAAATCGGGTTTTTGTATAATATGCCGTCTTTCAGTATGGCAAGATATTTATTCTTCATCTGAACCCTCCGTTGAGGCGTCTGTGCTTTCCGTTGAGGCGTCTGTGCTTTCCGTTGAGGCGTCTGTGCTTTCCGTTGCGCCGTCTGCGCCCTCTGTCGCGGTGTCCGAACCTTCCGTTGAGGCAAACGCGTCGAGCGCGGCATTAACGCCGTTCATTATAGCTTTTGACGACACGGTAGAGCCGGTTATCACGTCGATATCGGATACCGTGAGCGTTGTGCTCTTTCCGCCGTACTGGGAAAGATATGTCTCGTCGCTTACACGGCTTCCGAGACCTGCGGTCTCGGACATTTCGACGATGCCTATTCCGCGGACAGAGCCGTCGGAGTTTATGCCGACCATCATTTTGATATTTCCGCCGTATCCCGACGTGTTTACTTCAAAACAGTATCCGGCGCTTTCGCCGTTTTGCTTAACCGAGAGCGCTTTTCCTACATTCTCGGGAAAATCGCCCGATATTTCTTCCGTCTCTATATCGCCCTCTCCGTAAACGCTCTTAATTGCGGCGTTCTGCTCGGAAAGATTGTTTTCATCAATTTTGTCTTTTGTTATCATATTGACCGCCGCAAGCATACCCGCAACAAGCGCGGTTATTACGAGCAGTGTAAGACCTATTTTCAAAAAATAAGAGGCTCCGAATTTATTTTGCATTTGTTTTGCCTCCGAACTTTACGGGTTTTGTAAATCTATCCAAATACCAGACAAGGAGATTTGCTATAAGTATGGAATATGAAACTCCTTCCGCACCCGAGCAGAAATAACGGATAAACACCGTCACAAGACCGCATATCACACCGTAAATCAGTCTTCCGCTTTTTGTAACCGGACTTGTAGTATAATCGTTTGCCATAAAGAGCGCGCCGAGGAAAAGTCCGCCCGAAAAGAGCTCGCTCCACATAAAGCTGATACCGGCAGGATTCCTTGAAAATACGAGTGTGAGGAACGCCACCGTACCGATGTATGCAACGGGTATATGCCACGTGGTAACCCTGCGAATCATAAGGTATATAAAGCCGATGAGCAAAAGAAGCGCCGAAACCTCTCCTATCGTTCCCGGCATATTGCCGATAAACATATCAAAAACACTCTGTTTTGGAAGATTTCCGCCCTTGAGGGAAACAAGAGGCGTCGCCTCTGCCACAACATCGGCGCTGTTTATAAAGAGACCGTTGAAACGCGAGAGAACAGGCGCCGTAAAAGTCGTCATATCCACAGGCCACGAAAACATAAAGACTCTTGCCGCAAGCGCCGGGTTTACTATGTTTTTGCCTATGCCGCCGAAAAGCTGTTTTACAATAACTATCGCAAAAAACGAGCCGACAATGGGCATCCATATCGGTATGGTAACGGGCAGATTAAACGCCAAAAGCACACCGGTTACCGCCGCCGACAAATCCTTTATCTCAACCGGCTTTTTCATGAGCTTCTGATAAAGAAATTCAAATCCGACACAGCTTGCGACGCATACGAGCGTAATATAAAGGGAGCGCAAACCGAAAATGTAGCACGCCCATATAAGCGCGGGGGTAAGCGCGATAAGCACATCGCCCATTATAACGGATGTTGACATGGGCCCGTGCATATGCGGAGAGGAGGATACCGTGAGAAGTTTATTATCGTTTGTCATTTGCTCTCCTCCTTTTTCGTCTGCGCTTCGGCGACTTTCTTTGCCATTTGAGCTTCTTTTATCTTTCCCTTCGCCGTGCGAATGTGCTGTACTATCGGCACTCCGCCCGGGCAAACATAAGTACAACAGCCGCATTCCACACAGCTCATCACGTCAAATTCAGTACACTTTTCCATATCGTTCTTTTGTGAGAAAGCGGCAAGATACAGAGGCATAAGATGCATGGGACATGCCGAAACGCACATACCGCATCTGATACAACTGTAATGCTCTTTCGGTTTAGGTGCAAGATCCTCGGAAAAGACGAGAACCGCCGATGTCGTTTTGGTAACGGGAGAAGTGATGTCCCACTGCGCCTGTCCCATCATAGGTCCGCCGTTTATAAGCTTTTTGGGAGTTTTTTTCAGCCCTCCGCAAAACTCGATAAGGTCGGAAAGAGACGTTCCTATCGGCACAAGTACGTTTTTAGGCATCTTCAGGCAGTCGCCGTCAACGGTGACAGTACGCTCTATAACAGGCATTCCGTGAGCGAAAGCATTGTAAATGCACGCGGTCGTTTCAGCATTGAAAATCACGCATCCCGCGTCTGCAGGAAGCTTGCCGACGGGCAGCTGTTTTCCCGTTATCACATATATGAGCTGACGCTCGTCGCCCTGAGGATACTTTGTAGGCAGAACTTTTACGTTTATCATTTCGTCATTTACGAGAAGCTCTTCAAATTTATTAGCTGCGTCCAGCTTGTTATCCTCTATCGCAATAACCGCCTCTGTTATACCGAGCGCCTTGAGAAGCACCTTCGTTCCGTTGACTATCGCCGCGGGATTTTCAAGCATGAGTCGGTGGTTTGCCGTGATATACGGCTCGCATTCCGCACAGTTTATTATCAGTTTGTCAACCTTGCCGAGCGCGCTTTCGATTTTCGCATAAGCCGGAAAACCTGCGCCTCCCATTCCGACTATACCCGCATTTTTTACAACCGATATAATTTCCTCGGCAGATGTATCCAAAAGTGATTTTTCATACGGCTTTATATCGGGACAAAGTGTATTCAAATTGTCATTTTCTATTATTACGGTGCGAACCGGCATACCTGTCGCGGTATGACGGACAACGATATCCTTTACTACACCTGAAACGCTCGAGTGAACAGGACAGCCAAGTCCCTTTGCCACCTCGCCGATAATCTGTCCTCGGGTTACTGTATCTCCCTTTTCAACGACAGGCGTGCAATGCGCTCCGATATGTTGAGAAAGAGGTATTGAGACAACAGCGGGAGCAGGCATACGCCGAATCTGCGCCTTCCGTGTATTTTTATGTTCATCTATATGTATTC
>CAMGCN010000086.1 GCA_946040935.1 uncultured Clostridia bacterium
TATAAGAGACAGCGGTCAGCCCATGCATGCCTTTGACTATAAGTGCTTGAGCGGCAAAAAAATAGTTGTTAAGGAAGCGGAGGACGGTCAGCCTTTCAAGAGCCTTGACGATATTGACCATGTTTTGAAAAAGGGTATGCTCACTATATGCGACTGTGATAAAGCCGTGGCGCTCGCAGGTATCATGGGCGGTGCAAACTCTGAAATAGAGGACGACACCGCGACGGTAGTATTCGAGAGCGCATGCTTCGACGGCGCTTCGGTGCGCGTCACGGGACGTGCACTCGGTATGAGAACAGAAGCGAGCGGAAGATTTGAAAAAGGTCTTGACTGCGAAAATACTATGGGCGCGGTGGAGAGAGCCTGCGAGCTTGTTGAGCTTCTTTGTGCAGGTGAAGTGGTTGACGGCGTAATCGACGTTTACCCCGACAAAAAGGAAACCGTAACTCTGCCCCTTGACGAAAAGGTAATAAACGATTTTCTCGGCACGGACATCCCGCGCGATTATATGGTGAGCGTACTTGAAAAGCTCGATTTTACATTTGACGGCGGAAAGATAGTTGTGCCTTCCTGGCGTGACGACGTTCGCTGTATGGCGGATATAGCAGAGGAAATCGCGAGAATATACGGATATAATAATATACCGTCCGTTCCTTTTGCGGCACGTGTAAAACCCGGAAAATACAATCCCAAACTCGCATATAAGATGCGCCTTGCGGATCTGCTCGTTTCAATGGGACTTTACGAGAGCTGCACATTCTCGTTTATATCGCCCAAGGCATACGACCGTGCAGGCCTTGCGCCCGACGACAAAAGGCGTGACAGCGTCGTAATATCAAACCCCCTCGGCGAGGACACGAGTATAATGAGAACTTTGCTTCTTCCCTCGGTTCTCGATTGCCTCGCTCTTAACAACAACCGTCACGGCACACCTACCGGACTCTTCGAGATATCGAGAGTGTATATAAAGAATCCCGATCCGGATGAGCTTCCCGACGAGCCTATGAAGATAGCAATAGCATTTTACGGTAAGGGCGATTTCTACCGTCTCAAAGGAATGGTCGACGCCATACTCCGCGACGGAGCTATTGAAGCTCCCTCTTATGCGGTATGCGACGATGAGCCTACATTCCATCCGGGCAGATGCGCTCGCGTCAGCGACGGCAAGGGCAGGGTGCTCGGCACACTCGGTCAGATTCATCCGAGTGTAGCTAAAGGCTACGGCTTTGACTGTGAAGTATACGCGGCAGAGCTTGATTTTGAAGGACTCCTTGAGCTTGCAAGCTTTGACCGTCACTATAAACCTCTTCCGAAATTTCCTGCGCTCACGCGCGACTTCGCTTTCGTTTGCGACGATTCGCTTGAGGTCGGTGCGATAGAGGCGGTCATGAAGACGGCGGGCGGAAAGAACGTCGAGGAGATAAAGCTCTTTGATGTTTACCGCGGCGCGCAGATAGGAGAGGGCAAAAAGAGCGTTGCTTTCAGCGTAAAGATGAGAGCGGCAGACAGAACTCTTACAGACGAGGAAGCCGACAAAACAGCAGGCAAGATTCGCACTCTTCTCGAAAAACAACTCGGCGTAACCCTCAGAACATAAAGAACAGGGTTGAAATATACTTTGAAAAAGTATATTTCAACCCTTTATTATTCATAAAAACAGGTGTTTTTTATAACTTTAATTTGTAAATATTTCACATTGTGTGGAATTTTGCGAAAAATTGTGATATACTAAATATACCAAAGAAAAGGCAGGTGTATAAAATGGAAAATATTGATACTAAAGCTCTTAATAAAATAAGTTACGGACTTTTTGTAATAACATCGCGTGCAGACGGAAAGGATAACGGATGTATTATTAACACGGCAATGCAGCTTACTTCATCTCCTCTCACCGTCGCCGTTTGTGTAAACAAGGCGAACTACACATGCGAGATGATAAAGAAAAGCGGTGTTTTCAATCTTTCGGCGCTTACAGAGAAAACGGGATTTGATGTTTATAAGCGGTTCGGATTTGCGAGCGGAGCGGATACCGATAAGTTTGAGGGCTTTGACGGTGCCTGCCGCGCGGACAATCATGTTTTGTATGTCGGTGAGAAGTACGCTAACTCCCTTATCAGCTGCAGGGTAAAAAGCGCAAACGATGTCGGCACTCATATCCTTTTTGTCGCCGAAGTGACAGAGGCGAAGGTACTGAATGACGAAAAATCCGTAACATACGCGTACTATCACGAAAACGTCAAGCCGAAACCCGAAAAAAAGGAAGAAAAGAAGAAAGGATATGTCTGCAAGATCTGCGGATATGTGTATGAGGGAGAAGAGCTTCCCGAGGATTATATCTGTCCGATTTGCAAGCATCCTGCTTCGGATTTTGAAAAGCTGTAATGAAAATCAGATTTAATCAGGATGAAGAAGTGGTAAAGGCGATAAAAGAGGGCTTAAAGCGGACGGGGGGATACTGCCCCTGCCGCACGGCGCGCACAGAAGAATACAAGTGTATGTGCGAGGAGTTCAAAAAACAGATTGCCGATCCCGATTTTGAGGGTTACTGCCACTGTATGCTTTACTATAAAGAGAAATAAGGAGATGGAAATATGTCGCTCTTTCATGTAACGGACGAGGATTTTGAGGAAAAAGTCATCGGCTCGCAGAAAACCGTTATAGTTGACTTTTTTGCAAATTGGTGCGGCCCCTGCCGTATGCTTTCACCTGTTTTAGAGGAGATTGCAGAGGAGAGGGAAGATGTCGATATTGCAAAGGTCGACGTTGACGAGTGCCCCGAGCTTGCACAGAGATACGGCATCGTGAGCATTCCTGCGCTAAAGGTAATTCGCGGCGGCGAATGTGTTGCGTCCTCTGTCGGATATATGCCGAAAGATGACGTTGAAAAACTGCTCGACAAATAGCATTTGAATTATACAAAAAACTGCTTGCCGTTTTTTCGGCAAGCAGTTTTTTTAACACATTTTTTCGTCTAACTTCTTTCCGCCGAGAATGTGAAAATGCAGATGTCTGACGCTTTGACAGCCGTCTTCACCGCAGTTACTTATAACGCGAAAGCCGTTATCGAGCTTCTCTTTTTTTGCAATTTCGGGGATTTTTTCAAATATTTTTGAGATGACGTCGCTGTTTTCTGCCGTTACCTCGTCCATTCCCGCAATGTGCTTTTTCGGTATAACCAGCACGTGTACGGGCGCCTGCGGATTTATGTCGCGGAACGCGAAGATTTCATCGTCCTCATAAACCGCTGCGGACGGTATTTCCTTTTTTGCGATAGAACAGAATAAACAATCCATATTTATATTCCTCCGTAAGAGATTTAACTGAATTATAACATATTTACAGCTTGTCATCAAGATAAAAAGTTGACTTTTAAGTTATATTATTGTATAATATACACAAGATATAAAACAGGAGGATAAAAAGATGAAGGTAACAAAAGAATCCATTATCGGAGATGTTCTTGACTCTGATCCGGGAACTGCCGAGTTCTTTTTTGAGATAGGAATGCACTGTTTGGGCTGTCCCTCCGCGAGAGGCGAGAGTATAGAGGCGGCTTGCATGGTACACGGTACCGATGCCGACGAGCTCGTTAAAAAGATAAACGACTATCTTTCAAAATAAAAAGGAAGAACGGCGGAGTTTTTACTCCGCCTTTTCTGATAAAATGATTAGATTAGATAAACGGCTTTCGGCATGTGTTTCTCTTGTCGAAAAAGGCTCTTTTGCAGCCGACGTAGGTACCGATCACGCATACATACCTATATGGCTTGTCAAAAATAATGTGTGCTCCCGATGCGTCGCGTCGGATGTAAACGCCGGCCCTGTTGAGAGCGCGAAAAAAAATATCGCATTAAACGGTGTTTCGGAAAATGTGACCGTCGTTTGTGCAAACGGACTTGAGGACGGCGCCTTTGACGGCTGTGATAATATCATAATAGCAGGTATGGGAGGCGAGCTTATCGCCGAAATATTAGACAAAACCGACAGACCGAAAAGCGCGTCCCGTTTGATTTTACAGCCTATGACAAAGCAGGATACTCTTCGCCGCTATCTATGGGATAACGGATATGAAATAATATATGACGAGCCGATCGAGGCGGACCGTCTGTATCAGCTTTTTGCGGCAAGGTATATCGGCGAAAAAACCGAATATACTGAACTTGATACACAAATAGGAAAACATGAGAATATAAGCCGGGGAGTCGCTTCTCTTGTGCGTGCACGCATAAGCGCGCTTGAAAAGAGCGCACGAGGGACAGAAATATCGGGCGGCGATCCGTCAAAAGTAAGAAAACTTATAAAGGAACTTGAAAATCTGCTATGAATGTTAAAAAGCAGTATGAAAAACTGAATGAGATGATACCGCAGGAGCTTTCCTGCGATTGGGATAACGACGGCCTGATGGTAGAGAGCGCACCTGAAAAAGAGGTGAAAAAAGCGCTCGTTTCACTCGATGTGAGCAAAGGTGCGGTCGAGAGGGCAAAGGAACTCGGCTCGGATGTGATTATTTCACATCATCCGCTGATTTTCCGACCGCTGAAAAATCTCTCTTATGCAGGATTACAGACTGAAAAAATTATCGAGTGTATAAAGAGCGATATAGCGGTGATGAGCTTTCACACACGGCTTGACGCGCTCGAGGGCGGTGTGAATGACGCGCTCGCAAAAAAACTGGGTTTGCAGAGGATTGAGCCTCTTTGCGGTATGGCGCGTATAGGTTATCTTGAAAAGCCTATGAGGCTCGATGATTTTGCGAGCCTTGTCGACAGAGCGCTTGGATGTCGGTGTATTGCCTATTCGGGGAAAAAAGAGGTTTATAAGGTCGGATTTTTGGGCGGCGATGGCAAGGACTTTGCATGGGACGCCGCGGCGGCAGGATGCGACACATATCTTACGGGAAACGCGGGATATAACACCGCGCTCGATTTGTCGGACGCAGGAGTAAACTGTGTCGAGGCGGGACATTTCTTCACTGAAAACCCCGTGTGCGAGGTCATAGCCGAAATTCTTGAAAATCTCGGAATAGACGTGCAAACGTATAACAGCAATCCGCAAATTAAATAAATAAAAAGAATTTTGTTTACATTGTGAGCTTTTAATGCTATAATAGTATAGGAAAAATATCTTTGCAGTATATTTCTCGGAGGATACATTGATAATAGCACTTGAGGAGGCAAAAAGAAACCTCGCCTCGATAGAAAATGATATAAAGGAACTCGGCACCGCTTTGCGGGTTGACAGCATAAGAGAAGAGGTCGTGTCGCTTGAAGAGCAGACTTCAGATCCGTCCTTTTGGTCGGATCAGGAAAAAAGCGGACCTGTTTTGCAGAAGATAAAATCGCTTAAAGGAAAGCTTCAGAGGTATGACGCGCTCTGCTCGCGCCTTGAAGACGCGCAGGTGCTCTGCGAAATGGCGATAGAAGAAGACGACGAGTCGCTCACCGACGAAGTTCTCGCTGAGGTTAAGGGAATAGAGGAAGAGGAAGGACGTCAGAAGATAGAGGTTCTTTTGAGCGGAGAATACGATGCGAATAACGCTATACTC
>CAMGCN010000087.1 GCA_946040935.1 uncultured Clostridia bacterium
AAACGGCTTAAACACTGCGTTTAAGCCGTTTTTTGGAATATAAATATGTACGGAACGTGGTTTGTTAGCCCGATATTTTTAACTGATTTTTTGCTAAAAATCGTTATCCGGTGTTAATAATTCCAACGTTTCCGTCTGTTACAGCATCAAAATAGCATCAATTATCATCAGTAATATTTTTAAAAGGGCTCTGGGTAAATGAATTTCCCAAAGCCTTTCCCCTTTTCTTTGTTTACTGTAACGCAAATTTTGATTGTCAAGATTTTAGCCAAGGTGAGGTAACGAACACTTGTATTGTCAAGTTATTTCTTTTATGACCGTTTTAGTAATAGAGTAAGCACAACTTACTTACTAATCAATTATTATTCTGTCAAAGAGCTCATTCTCGCATACTCTTAATTGATTATTTAACTATTTATCGAATATTAATCATCATTGGGTAAATACCACCCGTGTTCACGGTGTGGTAAATTAAGCGGAAATCTACTTGCTATTGCGTTAACCACATCTATGTGGATATTATAAATCTTTGTGTGCTCATCAGAATTGTAGTCCAACTCATCTAATAAATTTTCCATTTCGCACGAGGTAGCACGGAGGTCATCCTCCGAAGCGGTGTCTAACCAGGAAGAATTGACATAATCAAATTTCTTATCAAAATTACTATCATCCTCGCCATGCAATACTTCATCCCCTGTATCAGTAGTATCATCATCGGTTGCCTGAGAAGCAAGATAAGTAACACCCACTATGGTCGCAACAGCACCTACCACCTTTGCAACTGTTTTCAACCTCTCCTTAGCTTTTCCTTGTCTCACAATCTTACAATCAGTACATAGTGTTTGCTCTGGGTCAGATATAGTTTTTCCACAATCAACACAAACACCTTTTATGTTATCAAATGTGGTGTCGTTCTCGTAACCACACTTTGTGCAAATATGCTTGGAAGCAGTTCTATCAAAGCCCTCTTGGTTATTCAAATAGGTACCACATTCATCACAGAACCAGAATACATAATCATCCTCGAAGTCAACGGCAGAAAGTTGATAACCACAATCCTCGCACTGCCACATCGTTGATTTTTTGTTTATAACCAATTTCCCGTTCCTGCACGACGGACAAAACATCCACTTCTTAATTCGGCGGATATAGGCGTTTGTTATTTTTCTGTTAAAGGTCTTATTATTTTTTTCTTTTGACATAATTATCATCTCGCTATTTTTGCAATTTATGGTGCATAACATCGTCGGTACGATGATACCAGTGTTTGGTTAGTCGCAAGGGATATGCCGTTTTCGGTAGCCACTTGTATTTTATGTGCCGATGCGTGATATCCGTTGGGGAGCTTTCTCAAATGCCCTCGCACATTAATTATTTTGAGCATAGGCTCTGCTATCTCAACAGTGTCCACTTTAGGTTTAACCGTGGGTCCCGGTAGAGGCTTTACAGCCCTGTTTTGTACCGCAATGTTCTTTGCAAGAAGAACGGCACCAGCAACTGTGATTATCGTTACACTGGCAACAATAATTTCTTTCTTATGTTGTTTCACTAATCTTTTGAAACATTTTTCTTCCACCAACAAGGTACACCTCTTTCTTGATTATGTACATTAAATATAACAGATTACTTTCATTTTTTCGTTCACACTCCGTGGAATTCACTCTTTATTTGGCGGTGTTTTAAAATTATCTGCGTATGGATTGCCCATTAATGAGAAAGCAATCATCATTTCATCACCCACAGCACTATTCATTTCAGTACTCAATGTGTTAGATACGATATCCAGTTTATAATACAAAGCCAAGTAGTAGTCACCGAGTTCTTGATATTTTGGAGTGTGTTTTAGCCGGTAAATATTCACTACCATAGAAACCTCGTTTTCTTCTATGAAACCTTTTCTCGCCTCGAAGAACTCCTGTGTTTCATCATCAGTGGATTCATCATCAATTGATAGAAGATATCCATTTTGAATGATGTCCTTGACTGTGGCATTTTTCTTTTTTAAGTTTGCAATGTTGTCAAGCATCTGTGGGGTTAAAAAAGTAAATGTAAAAGCAAAGAAGAATAACCACCACAAATAATTTGCTACACCTTCGATGACACCTTCTTCTCTTGCTATATCGTATAATTCCATACATTGTTCAATTCTATCAGAGTCAAATTCTACTCCGTTAATAATAAACTCATACATTTCTTGATGCATATTGTATGCTTCTTTGAAATGCGGATTCTCTAGAGCTTTATCGGTACAGATTAAAGGAAACATTTTATCGAACATAGCTTTGTTGTATTCCTTATCGTTAATTGGTATCTTTAACATATTTTTTATGTTGGCAAAATTTCCATTCAAGAGTTCATTCTCAGTGATTCTATAGTGCTTTGCTATTTTGAGAAGTACATCTCTTTCTGGAATACGCTCACCTAATTCGTAGTTTGAAATTGCAGTACTTTCTACGCCAATGGCAGTAGCTAATGCAAGCTGTGTTTCGCCATAACCTTTTCGTAAACCTTTAATATTGCTACCGAGTTTATAAAAAAATCTTTTTTCCAAATGTATCACCAACAGACTTTGATTTAATATGAAAATGCCATTGATATGTCAGTATTGTAGCATATATTTATAATTTTTTCTACCACTTTAACATGAAAAAGTAACGGAAAGGTATTTAGTTATTGTCTCTGTTGTATAATATGCATAACTAGTACATTAAAACTTATTTGTTAGATTTCAAACCTATCTGTTATCCCATTCAGCTTTGTCAAATCTCTTTTGACATAATAAAGTTCCGTAATTTCAGAAGTTGTATGTCCGAGTAAGTCGGCAACCTGTCGTGGGGTTAATGATTTGATTGAACCGTCTGCTTGTTTTATGCCATTTACAAGGTTCGTAGCGAAGGTGTGGCGGAGGGAGTGTAATCCTTTGGTTTCTATGCCTGCGACTTTGAGGATTCTGTTAGCAAAGTATAAATTCAGATGTTGTTTTATTTCGTGCAAATAAGGTCAGTTTACGGCGGCGCAGATTTTGAATATGTAACTTGCAAAAACAGGAGAACACATTTTACGTGATCTCCTGTTGTACTGATTCACTAAGACCTTCAATACATTTATTCAAAGCAGCACTGCGCAAGCCGAGAGTGCAGCTGCACGGCGCTGCCTCAAATCATACCTCCTCAGGCAGCGGCGGATCCTTAGGAACATTGATGGGAGCAGGCGCCGCAGGCAGAGTGCCGAAAATCAGATTTATCAGGTAAGTTCCCAACGGACACGCTATAGTGGCGAATGTTTCGAGCATTTTGAGGATATCAAGCATGAGCTTGAATTTCTTACTGCCCAAGGTGATGGTCGTTGAGAAATAAAAACGTCCTTCATACTTGATGAATCCGTCAACATCCGCTGCGTCGTCGATCATCTCCAATACCTTGCCCGCACCCACTCCGACCAGCTCGGTCAAATATTTATCCACAACTTCGGATAGTGCAAGAGAAGCCGTTTCGTTAGCGCCTTTGAGAGCAAGCTCTCCGTACAGCTCCATCCAGCGGTTGTACTGTGCCTGGAGGTTGGGGAACTGTGTTTCCTTGATGTACTTCGAAATTAACGGAGAGAGCTTATCACGGAATACGTCACTTCCGGTTATCCATTTTCCGATAAGATTGCCTGCCCCCGCCTTGACGACATTGACGGTCATATCCGAGAATCCGCCGACAAGCGCACCCCAAATATCGCTGACTCCCTCCTCGTTCCATTTGACGATGTAGTTTTTAAAGGACGCATAAACGAAATAGCAGCCGAGGGTCGCCAGCGCCTTTTTATAATTCGTAAAGTTGATGGCGTTGCCTAAAATGTTATCGCCTGCTGCAGCCACATTCTTTGAAAACTCAAAATTGTCGAAGGTAGCCAGAGTGAATTTATCCGCAGCGATTATCTCGCCGATTGCGCCCACAAAGAAGTCCTTTGCAGGAGAAATTACAGCGTCTGCAAGAGGACCTGCATACACGGAGATAAGCAAGGAGAATGCACAGTCGCCGAAGAATTTTGCCCATTCCAAAGAGCTTACCATAAAGTTGTAGAACTTCACGTCACGCATATCCGCGCGGTTCTGACGCGTCCAATAGAACATATATTTTCTGACAAGGCACTTGCTCACAAGCCTGAGCTCCTCGATAGAAACACGTGGCTCAAGTGCGAGATTATCGAGCTGCTGGAGCCAGTATTCCTTATCCTCCTCAAAGGAGAACTTGCGAATACGCTCTTTGAGCTTTTCGTACTCCTTGTCCCATTCCTCCATCGGGTCCATTGGAATGCCCCTCAGGCGAAGCGGTACATCTGCGGTGAACGTTTGCCCGTTATAGCTGATCGAAACCGGGAGAAGCATCAGCATTCTGAATCCCTGAACCCCGAAGCCGCCCTCATAAAGAGTAGTGTTTGGCTCAAAGTAATAGGTGTATTGATCGCCATTTTGCATTATATCTTCGGAGTATTTATACTTTCGGGCGATAATGTCCATATTTTCGTCTGCGCCCTTGAGGTTTTGTACCTCAATTTCTAAATTCGGGGGATTTACGACCGCACCTTCGGCTTCCATTACGGCAAGGTTGAACTTGATATCGGAGCTTTGCCACTTGCTGTCAAGCCCGCCATAGCTGCCCTTTTCCTTTTCGTAGGAGCGCACGGCAACATACCTGAGATTGGACTGCTTGTTGTCCACCTGAAGCGCACTCGATTCAACCGAGATTCCCTCGGGATAAAGCGTAACATCCACATAGCCTTCGGTCGGCTCTGTTTCGCCCTCAACCATAACCAAAATGGTGATCGTCCTTGTTTCTTTCTTGTTGAAAATATCCCAGTGGGGATCGTTTCCGCTTGGCTTGCTTGTTTTATTTGTAATATTCAGCGCATAAACGCCCGGCGTTTCCGTTGTTTCAAAGCTAAAGTCAAAGTCGCTCGCTCCGCTGACGGAAAATGCGTCAGGCGAAGGGGGAGTAACAGCGTCTTTAAGCCAGAAGCGCCGTGTATATGTAAATCCGTCGCCGAAAATAGCGTTCAGATAGCACGAGCTCTTGCCGTAAGTGCCGTTATCATCGGCGAACAGAATGCTCGGCTCACCAATGGCACGGAAGCGGACGGTGTTGTTAAAGGTGCCGCCCTCGCCCGTAAAGGTAAAGGTTATGTCCGCCGTATCTCCCTCGTAGTCTTTTGGAATGCCAACGACTGCCTCGCAGTATCTGCCGGCATACACGCCGCGGTGGATCTCCAGTCCGCTGCCGGTAACGTAGTTGATCTGCGATGTCAGGTCGTTTCGGTCACGCTCGGTGCCTTCTTCACTCACCTCTGCAATTCTTGCCCGCACCACAACGGGGTTTGCTCCCTTTCGTATGGAGTTACCGAAGTCTTTTTGGATATACATTTTGTAGCGTTTCTTTTTGCGCTCGTCCTCACCGATTTCGCCCTTGTTTGCACCTACAGTCGCACCTGATGCAGCCGCAGCCGCTCCTGCCGCTGCCGCCCCTGCACTCAATACTCCCGCTCCAACCACGATTGCA
>CAMGCN010000088.1 GCA_946040935.1 uncultured Clostridia bacterium
TAGCGTAGCGTCTCGTGGGCTCGGAGATGTGTATAAGAGACAGTATTGAAAGCGTCGGCGTTCCCGAGAGTATATACATGACTAACCGCGTCGACGGAGAAAACGTTTGTGCCCTTGCGCTGACATATGACGAAGAAAACACAAAATATGAAGTAAGGCGTGAAAGCGTTGTTCACAAGGCTATTGAGTCGGGTTTAGGTCTTCGCCCGTCATGCTTTTCCTGTATTTTCCGTAAAAAAGAATTTGCCGACCTGTCTCTTAAAAGATATGACCCTTTTGTAAAGGAAAAGACTGTTTCCCGCGCCCGTCAGCCTATGACGCTTATCACCGTAAATACAGAAAAAGGGAGGGAAGCGCTAAAGGAGCTCAAAGCCCTTGTAACTTTGAGAGAAATATCCGCGTCTGAGGCAGAAAATTATCTCAAAAGAATTTATACAAAAAAAGGCGCGTACAATTCCGCCGAAAACACAAATTTCATGAAAACTCTGTCTTCGGATTCAATAGAAACTGCTTTTGAAAAGTCGCAAAACAAAAGCTTTTTAGTTAAAACAAGAGTATTTGTCAGAAATTTGATTGTAAAAAAATAAGGTAATTGTGTTTTTTTACTCTTATATTCATTTACAAATCAGAAAACATATGTTACAATAGAATGAAATAATGTGTTGCGGTAGGTTAAAAATGACAACGATGAAAAAAAGCTTTTATCCATTGCTTTATGTTCTCAGCGATATTTTTGCATGTGCGGCGTCCACTATACTGCTCTGGGCGCTCGCGACGAATCTTCATATTACCGGCAAAGTGAATTTTATATCATTATCTTTTTTCTTCGGCGTATTGTTTATATGTACGTTTGTATTCAATTTAATATTTTCAAATTATTACAGCGCATGGGAATTCGTGGGCTTTGACGAGATAATACGTATCACGTCGTCATCTTTTTCCACTATGATAGTAATGGTTCTGCTTCAGGAGTTCGGAAAGAGATTTGACATTGTATATATCCCATTTACAAAGTCTATGATAGCTTCGACCTGTGCGTTTCTTTTCTTGCTTATGACGGCTGCCCGTTGTGTTCCGCGTGCTTCGCGTTGGGTGTCTGTTTTACTGACGGGTAAGGAAAAATACAAACGGGTTATCATTGTCGGCGCAGGAGCGACCGGAGCTTATATCGCAAGGCGTATGAAAGAAAATCCGAGCGAAAACGGCATACCCGTGGGCTTTATAGATAACGACAAAGAAAAATGGAATATGAAGGTTTGCGGCGTAAGGGTTTACGGAGATCTTGACAGCATTTCCAAAATATCTCTTGAGCGCGCCGCAAACGAAATTATCGTTGCTCTTCACTCTTTACCCCAGAACGATATCGGAAATATCGTGAAAAAATGTACAGAAACAGGTCTTCACGTTAAAGTTTATCAGGAGATAGAAGAGTACGGCAAAAAGCCGAAAGGCGAGATACGGGATTTTCAGATAGAAGATTTGCTCTTCCGCCCTACGGTAAAGCCCGATATGGAAGATATAAAAGAATATATCAACGGAAAGACGGTACTCGTGACGGGCGGCGCGGGTTCTATCGGCTCCGAGCTGTGCCGGCAGGTATTGAAATACGGGTGCAAGGAGCTTTACATATTCGATATTTCGGAAAACGGTCTGTTTGATATTGACGCAGAACTCAAAAAAGAGTATGAGGGAGTATATTTCACAAAGCTCGGCTCTATAAGAGACAAAAACAGAATAGATGAAGTGCTTGGTGAAAAGCATTTTGATATAGTTTTTCATGCCGCCGCACATAAACATGTGCCTATGATGGAGATAAATCCCATTGAAGCGGTTAAAAACAATATTTTCGGAACTTATAATCTCATAAAATCATGCACCGAACACGGTGTATCGAAATTTGTAATGATTTCAACGGATAAAGCGGTGCATCCGAAAAATATCATGGGCGCGACAAAGCGCGCGTGCGAACTGATGGTTCGTTCCTACGACGGAACAAACGGATGCAGTATGTGCGCCGTTCGTTTCGGCAACGTCCTCGGTTCAAACGGCAGCGTTATACCGACATTTAAGAAGCAGATTGCCGCAGGAGGACCTGTCACGGTAACTCACAAGGACATTACGCGCTTTTTCATGACTATACCTGAGGCTGTCTCACTCGTGCTTTGCGCGGGCAAGCGTGCAAACGGGGGAGAGATATTCGTCTTGAATATGGAACAGCCTATCCGTATATATGACCTCGCGGAGAATATGATTCGCCTGTCGGGCAAGGTTCCCGATAAGGATATCAAGATTGAGATAGTCGGTCTCAGACCGGGCGAAAAACTCTATGAGGAGCTTTCCTTTGACAGCGAAAGCGTGAGCGGCACAGACCATTCGCGCATTTATGTCGTAAATCAGGAGGAAAAGTGCGAGGACAGAATAGCGATGTATTTGGACAGGCTGTCCTCCTTAATATCCCGTTCCGAATCTCCTGAAATTATAAAGGAATCTGTCTTTGAATTTATAAACGAAAGTATAGAGAAAAACGGTAACGATAAAGAAAAATTGCACGCCGGAATTAAAATTGGTTGAGGAAGAAAAATGACGAATGAGATTAATCTGCTGAAAATTGCAAACGCCCTTCTTAAAAGATTGTGGATTATTATTCTTGCACTTATAGTCGGTGCAACAGCCGGTTATTTTTACACAGACCGGTATGTCAGCGAAACATACACGGCAACGACTACAATGTACGTATATAACAGTCCTGACAGAGACGAGACAGGTGAAATCAGCGGCGCCGACCTCTCTGTTTCGCAGAAGCTTGTAAATACTTTCCTTGTAATACTTAAGAGCAATACCGTGCTTGAGGATGTAAAGGAAATGACCGGACTTAACTATACTATTCCTCAATTAAAAACTATGATAAGTGCGTCGTCGGTCGAAGAGACTGAAGTTTTCAGCGTCTCTGTTACATGTGAATCCGCTGAAAACGCCGCTACAATAGCAAATGCTCTTGCTGACTACGGTCCCGTACATATGACCGAGATAGTTAACGGAGGTTATATATCAATAATTGACCGTGCTCAGGTGCCGACTGCGGCAAACTCGCGCGGCAAGACCAGAAATGCGGTTATAGTCGGTTTGTTTCTTGCAATTTTGGCGGCAGGAGTCGTCGTTGTGGTTACAATGCTCGATACGAGAATTAAGGATGAGGATGATATACTTGCATTAGATAAATCCATTCCTATACTCGGCACTATACCGTCCTTTGAAGGGAAGAGCCGAGGAGGCTATTACGACGGGTATGGCTACGGGTACGGTTACGGCTACGGAGGATACGGAAACAGAGCTGCTTACAAGAGCTCTGAAAGTAAGAAAGAGGATAAATAAAGATGGCGAAAAAAGAACAGTTTAATCATCGTGAATATACAGTAATTGACGAGTCAAGTCCCTTTGACCTGAAAGAAGCATATAATGCGCTGCGTACAAATCTTCTGTTTGTTATCGGCGCGAGAAAGACAAATATCGTCGTTTTTACCAGCGGATATGTTGCAGAGGGAAAAACAAGTACCTGTGCTAATATTGCGCTTTCCTTTGCGATGGCAGGAGCAAAGTCGCTCGTGATAGACGCGGATATGAGAAAACCGAAAATACACCGTGTTTTTAACGTAAATATGAGTCCGGGACTCTCTGACGTGCTTTGCGGAAATGTTACCGACGATACAATTCAAAAGACGAAATATGATAATCTGTATGTCATGAGTGTAGGAAAGATTCCGCCCAATCCTGCGGAGCTTCTTGTTTCTACAAACATGGAGAAAATGCTCGATGTTGTATCCGAGTCGTTTGACTATGTGTTTATTGATACTCCTCCTGTCGGAGTTGTAACCGACGCCGCGGTTGTTGCCCGTCGTGCCGGAGGAGCCGTTCTGATAGTCAGAAAGGGACGTTCGCGCAAGGAGGGCGTTCTCGCGGCGAAAAACGCGCTCGAACAGGCAGGTACAGGTATCATCGGTTATGTCTTTACCGATATTGACAATGACACGGCCTCTTACCGAGGAGGATACTACTCAAATTACGGTTACGGTTACGGATATGATTATTCGAACAGTTACGGTCACGGCTACGGAACGTCGAATGTGATAAAAAACAGCGAGAAGGGCGAAGACAAAGAAGGTAAGTAAATCAGCCGGAAAAATAAGTAAAAAACAACAGCTAATAAGAAGAGTGGAAGTTTTATAATGATCGATATGCACACGCATATTCTGCCCGGAGCCGACCACGGAAGCAGATCGGTGGAAATGTCGCTCTCTCTGATTGACGCGGCTCTTTCGGTCGGAATAGACAAAATAGCGGCAACTCCTCATTTTTATCTTAGTTCAGGCGACTCTGTTACCTATTTCCTTGAAAAAAGGAACAGAGCCTTTACCCGTCTTTTACCGGCTCTCGGGGAAAGGGCGGATAAGTTTGAGCTGTATCTGGGCGCCGAAGTAAACCTTCGTCTCGGGCTTTCGGAGATAGACGGCCTTAAAAGGCTGTGCATCGGCGGAAGTAATATAATGCTTCTTGAAATGCCTCTTGATAAGGTTTGGCGTGATTGGGTGTTTAACGAAGTGTCGTTTATTATTGACAGGCATAATATCCGTCCTATTATAGCGCATATTGACAGGTATGAGCCGTCGCAGGTTGCGAAGCTATTTGATTATTTTCCGCTTATGGCGCAGATAAACGCCGAGAGTCTGATGTCCTTTTTCGGAAGAAGAAAAATCCTGCGCTATTTTGACGAGGGACTGGTTTACGCTTTGGGAAGTGACGTTCACTGCGAGGAAGAGGCGTACCTTTACTATGAAAAAGCGGTGAATATTCTCGGTGACGACAGAATGAGCAGAATTAATGCGCGTTCCCGGCGTTTACTTTCGGAGGCTGTTTCGGAAGACTTAAAATGAAAGCTTTGATATTCCCGTATAATACGGGAATATCTTTTTAGAAAAAGGTGATTTTTTGAAGAGAAAAATAATTTTTGCACTTCTTGCGCTTACCGTTGCAATAGTGATTTTTTGGTTTTCAAATCAGAGTGCGAGCGAATCTCAAGCGCAAAGTAACGGATTTATATATCTATTTCTTTCCCGTTTTCTTTCCGACGGAATTTCTTCAAAGCTCAGCTATCTTGTAAGAAAGTGCGCGCATTTTTGTGTGTACGCTCTTTTGGGCGGTCTTGTGTGCGGTTCTTTGGCGGAAAATAAATCCTTTTTCCGTACTTTTTGCATATCGCAAATAATATGCATGTTTTATGCCGCAACGGATGAAATTCACCAATATTTCATACCGGGCAGAGCCTGCCGCCTTTCGGATGTTGCTCTTGATTCTCTCGGGTCGGCATGCGGTATTGTAATCATGCTCTTTGTGTTTTTCCTTATTTACCGTTTTAATAAAGTTTCCAGTGACAATATCTAACCTATACCAAAAGACAGTCGAACACACAAAGCCTGCGGCGGATATTTTCGGCTGAA
>CAMGCN010000089.1 GCA_946040935.1 uncultured Clostridia bacterium
AGCGTCAGATGTGTATAAGAGACAGTCATTATATATTGCAAATATTATCATCTTATGTTATTATGTTTTCAGGTGATAACATGGCAGAGTATTTTTCTTATTCGGATAAAGACATTGAGATGCACTACACGCGCGACGAAATCCCTATACCGTCTGATTTTAAGACGCACACGCACGAATCGTACGAGCTGTATTATTTTGAAGAGGGCTGCGGAATTTACAGAGTCGAGGGTACTCCCTATCCGCTCGAAAAAGGCGACATCCTCATTATGCGGCCTGCAGAAACTCACTATATAGATATAACGGATAATAAACCGTACACGCGCCTTTCTGTGCATTTCAAAACCGAGCTTTTAGACGGTATAGATCCAAGCGGCAGGCTGTTAGCTCCCTTTAACAACCGTAAGCTCGGTACTTTTAACCGTTACCGCGCGGAAAATTTCAAAAGCGACGCATACAGCGTTTTTATAAAAAATATTACTGCAAACAGCCCTGACAGGCGCATTCAGACAATCACAAATATTTTGCCGCTTTTTAACGAGATATCTATCGCTTTTGATTCGCTGACAGAAACAGAAACAAAAAATACTCTCGACAGCAGAATAATAAGCTATATTAACCGACATATTTCGGAGAACATTACATTAGACGATATATGCGACAGGTATTATATAAGCAAGGCGCAGCTTTGCCGTATCTTCAAGAAAGCTACGGCGTCAACCGTCGGCGAATATATAACGGTAAAAAGACTGGTTATGGCAAGACAGCTGATACTTTCGGGCACTCCGCCTACAAAGGCATATCTTCAATGCGGCTTTAAGGATTACTCGGTATTCTACCGCGCCTATAAAAAGAAGTACGGTATTCCGCCAAAGCAAACCTTTTTCAAATATATAAAATAAAAGAGCAAGGCAAAGCCTTGCAAAAATATAACAAACAATATAAAAAGAGTCAAACCAAATACAATTAAAGCTTTTTTATATAATACCCCCCTTTTATTTTTAATTATTTCTTAATAACAACCGTATTAACGATCTTGTCTCCTATTGACTCTTTAGTAGCAATCAAAACTATACCGTCAACAGGATAGATAAAAAATAACAAATTGCGAATTATTCTTTGTTTTACAGAGGCCGGCTGATAAGTATTTTTATCTATAACATATAATCCGAAAATCCTTTTTCCAACACTCCTGTCATGAAAGATCACATCTCTAAACACAAAAGTAATCGGATAAAGAAATACTAACAGCATGAAAATCAATATGTATCCAATATTATGAATTGAAGGTCGGTTGAAAACATCCATAAATATGGCTGTGTATACCAAATATGGAATGCCCAATAAAACCCAATCTACAATCCAAGCAATAATTCTTCGAAAACGCACATTGTTATTCATATAATTAACTCCTTGAGTGTATTATATCATACACTTGCATGAAGTGCAACAAAAGTTGGGCGTAGCCCACATCATTTACACCGGAAGGTGTAACATCGTTTGTACGAAGCACAACACTGTTTGCCGCAAGGCAACCTCGTTTTGTGTCCGCCAAGCAGAAAATGATGTTCGAGCTAACACCCGAAACGATGTTGACCGCAAGCGGTCAAATTGTGTTGTGTCCTTGCGGACACAAACACAAAAAGATGTCACCGCAACAATCTGATATGGATTTGAACCGACATATTTTTTAACTGCTTTGAGCAAAGAATTGGTGCTTTCACTTTTTCACTTTTCACTATTACTTATTACTTGCCAAAAATCCCGAATATATGGGCGATGGGATAGTGAAGAGTGAAGAGTGAAGAATGAAGAATGAAGAGTGAAGAAGTAATAAGTAATAAGTAATAAGTAATAAGTAAAAATCCCTCAGACTATCGTCTGAGGGATTTTTGTCTCTCCTGTTCAAAAAAGAACCGCCATCAAATCTACTAATTAAGGCACAAAATACCTTGAATTTCTTAACATTTATATTTTACTGAATTATACACTTCTTCACTATTCACTATTACCTATTACTTCCAAAGCCCCAAAGGCAAGTTTAGTGAAGAGTGAAAAGTGAATAGTTAAAAAGTAAAGCCCCAAAGACTTACGCCTTTGGGGCTTTGGTAGAGACAGTAGGGCTCGAACCTACGACCTCACGGATGTGAACCGTGCGCTCTGACCAACTGAGCTATGCCTCCGCTTATGCAAAGCAGTATATCACAGCTTTGCAAAAAATTCAAGTATTGTTTTTTCTGTTTTCGGCCATTCGGCGTATTGCACGCTCAAGCTGTTCGTCCCAATATTTCCACGAGTGATTTCCGTGAGAGGTTTCGTATGTAATCGGAAATTTATTTTGGGTAAGATATGCGGCGAGTTTATCGTTACTCCTGCAGAGAGAGTCCTCTGTGCCGCACCACATATAAATATGCGGCGATTTTTCCGGTCCGCATTTGTCTGCAAGGGCAAAAAGATCATCGCACGAGCCCTCGAGGCTGTTTACATCCTCAAAAATATAATTCCAAAACTCGCCGTTTCGTATCATTTCGGCTTTGACGCAGCTGACAATATCCGCAACCGACGAGAACGCCGCAACCGAAGAAAACTTCTCGGGCATAGAAAGAGCGAGCTTGAGCGCTCCGTAGCCTCCCATCGAAAGTCCTGCGACAAATGTATCCTCCCGCTTTGTCGAAATACACGCAAAGTTCCTTTCACAAAAGGCGGGAATCTCTTTAGCAACCAAAGTATAGTAGTTTCTATTCGCTTTCTTATTATCGGAATAAAAATTTATGCCGCCGTCGGGCATAACTACCGCTATCCCGTTTTCCCTTGCATATCTTTCGACAGATGTAAGCCTTTGCCAGCAGGTATAGTCGTCCGACAGACCGTGAAGCAAGTACAGAACAGGATATTTAACCTCTCCCCCATTAAGGTAGCTTTCGTCGGGCAAAATCACATTCAAGCCGACGCTTTGCTGTAATGCTTGTGATATAAAATGTATTTCCATAAAAGCCATGGTTTATTCTCCTTTTATCTCTTTTACAGTCAGCGTGTCACCGTCCACGGTAAAACGAATATCAAAGTCATATATACTGACACCGTAAATTCTCTGCGGATCGTCCTGATATGACGGCCGCGGGTCGAGGGACAGTATATCGCATACGTTCTCTTTCATTTCTTTTTGGAGAAAATTTTCCGCCTCGGGTAAAAAGACTATATTCAGCCTGTGGGCGAGCGCGTCATCGGCAAAGCTACCTTGCGCGTCGGGATGCGAGTCGGTATATGAGAGGTAGGGTTTTATGTCGTAAACGGGCGTGCCGTCCGCCATGTCGACGCCCTCAACGAGCAATACCGTCCCCTCGTGTGTGTTTTCCACACCTGTCAGCCTGACCGATGAAAGACCGAGGGAATTCGGACGGTAGGGGGAACGTGTGGCGAAAACGCCGACTCGCTTGTTTCCGCCGAGACGAGGCGGACGGACGGTCAGCGAGTGCTTTTCTTCGGATTGTGAAAAGCCCCATATAATCCACAGATGTGAAAATCCCTCTATACCGCGCAGAGCCTCTTTCGCGCGGTATTTTTCGCAAAACACTATCCGTCCGGGTATATCCGCCATACCGCTTTGTCTGGGTATTCCGAACTTATCGTTAAAGGGCGTGCGTATATGCGCTATCTCCTTTATTTCCATCGGTTTATCTGAATTTTACCGTATGTTCACCGAGAACTTCTTCATTTGAATTAAAAACGACTTTTGCGTCCTTATCGTTGAGAGTAACGCCCATACCCGTGTAAACCGCGGTGCCGTCATCGTTTATCTTTACATTAGAGCCTATGAGAGTGATACAAGGCTGGCCTTTTTGGTCGTAAGGTCCGCCGTCCTCGCTTATGCTCAAACAGTGCAGGTGACCGCAGAGCATGAGGTCGGGATGTATATTTTCCTTTAACAGCTTACACCATTCGGCAAAAAGCGGCTGCTCAATGTCAAAGGGAGGACGGATAGTGTGAGCAAAGGGGTTGTGGGAAATGACGAGACGGTATTTTACATCGGGCGCCTCGTATTCATCCTTTGCGTTTTCTATAACTTCTTTTATAAACTCGGTTTCTTCAAGCCGGAACTGATGGCAGCAGATAGTATGACCGTAATCATTGTTTGCGTCCGGCTTATCCTCGCCGCAGTCTATGAGAATGCCCCATATACATCCGACGCGGAATGTATAGTATGATTTACCGTTGTAATTAGGCATGAATGACGCGAGTCTTTCAGCGCAGATTCCTCGCAGGTCGTGATTTCCGCGCGACATAACGCAGGGCACATGGCCTTCGCCTATTCCCGAAGCAATCTTGAAAATTGCCTCGATGACCTCGACGCTCGAGGAAGAGTCCATAACGTCGCCGTTAAGCAGGATGAGGTCAACGTCTTCGCCGTAGTATCGTCCTGCTTTTACCGACTCGTCGATTACGCCGTGAGCGTCCGCCACCTGATATATATTGATTTTTTCGGTTTTTTCAAGCGGCTTGAAAGAGTATGTTATCTCCACCGCCTCTTCCGTAACGGGAAAATACGGTTTGCGGTCCACCATTTTGCGCGCGACGAGCGTGTAGCTCTTTGCCTCGTCAAGTACCTTTTGAGGCACCGTTATTCTCTGAACCTCGCTCGAAGAGATACGAATGCCGTTAGAATGGTTAAAAAATTCTCTGTCTCCGATTTTTGCCGACAAAAGCATATCGAAATTTACCGGGACGAGAATCTGATAATCTTTCCCTACCGCACAGACTGACGGGTGACATACAAAACCCTCATAAAGCTTCATAATAAAACTCCTTATAAAACACCTTATATTTTTATGCTGTTATTATAGCAAATACATAGGCAAAAGTCAATTATTACAGTAAAAATTTGGGTATAAAAAGTATATTATAGTATTAAAAACACCTCTGATTTCCGATATGGAAAACAGAGGTGTATGATGTGCTATGCGAGATAAAAGCCTGATTATCCGCTGCTTTTTGTATTGTTATCAATATGCAAATCTTTCGTCGCAGGGTTGTCGATAATTTTTCCCTTTTCGGTAAAGCGCGAGCCGTGACAGGGACAGTCCCAGGTGTGTTCTGCGGAATTATATTTAAGAGCACAGCCGAGGTGAGTGCATCGGGTTTTTGAAAAAGTCAGAAGGTTTTTTCCTGACTCGAATATATTTGTCGCAAGTTTTCGGTGAAAAATACTCCTTGAAGGAGAAAAGACTTTTGCGTATTTGTTATCTTTTCCCATAATAATATCGCGTAATATCATGGCGGAAAGCATGGAGGAGGTCATACCCCATTTGTTAAATCCCGTCGCCACATACAGATTATCTGTAAAAGCGGAATATTTTCCGATGTACGGTATGCCGTCGAGAGTCATGCAGTCCTGGGTGGCAAAGCTGTATTTCTGTCTCTTATACACATCTCCGAGCCCACGAGACGCTACGCTAT
>CAMGCN010000090.1 GCA_946040935.1 uncultured Clostridia bacterium
CACCTAAGCCTTCGTCGGCAGCGTCAGATGTGTATAAGAGACAGCCCTGTATATACGCGGGCGACAACGCTGTCGCGCGGCACACGCTCGCCGTCGCTGTACTGATAGGAAACGCCGCCGTCGCTTTCAGCGTACAGCACCTTTTCCTCGCGCATGATATACCCTGTATATCTGTCGCGTTCGTCCATCGTCACCTTTTCGGCAGGCGAAACTGAAATATTGTCGCCGCCCGAACGAACGACACTGTAAGCTATATATACTATAACGCCCAGGCATATTGCCGCCGTGAGAATATATATGCCTATGTTTTTCAGATACTTTTTATCCATTTTAATCCTTTAAGAATTTTTCGAGTGCGGAAATTGCACGTTCGCGTATTTCGCTTTGAGAGAGAAGGTCGGTATCGTACCACAGGATGTCTTTATTTCTCGAAAACCAGGTCATCTGCCTTTTTGCATAGTTGCGTGAAGCTTTTTTTATTTCTTCCACTGCAGAATCAAGAGTACATTTTCCCTCTAAATACGCGATAATTTCTTTATATCCTATAGCCGCGCCGGCGCATGAGCCGTGCTCTAAACCAAGACTTTTTACTTCGTCAACGAGTCCGCGCGACATCATCTCGTCAACCCGTGCGTTTATCCTGTCGTAAAGGCGTTCTCTGTCGGAACAGCGAAGCCCGATAATCAGGCTGTCATACGGCTTCTGCTCCCTGCGTGAAAGCCTGTCCCACTCGGTTTTTGTCTTTCCCGTGAGCTTATACGTTTCTATCGCGCGTATGACTCTCTTTTTGTTATTTTTGTGAGTAGCTTCCGCTGATTCTCTGTCTATTTCATATAGGTAATTCCACAGCTCGTCCTCGCTTTTTTTTGAAAGCTCCGCGCGAAGCTCGCCCGACACCCCCGCCTCGGAAAAAGAATTTCCCGTAAGCACGCTGTCAAGATAAAGCCCCGTTCCGCCGCAGAATACAGGCAGTTTGCCGTGAGATATGATATCGTCTGTTTCAGCCTTTGCCCTAAAAGCATAGTCCGCGCAGGAAAAGCTTTCGCCGACGTCGCAGATATCAATCATGCGGTGGCGTATACCCTTTGCTTCCTCACGGGTGACCTTCGCCGTTCCTATATCCATTCCACGGTACACCTGCATGGAGTCGCAGGATACGACCTCCCCGTTAAACGCGCGGCATATTTCTACTGAAAGGGCAGTCTTTCCGACAGCGGTCGGTCCGACTACCGCAACAACTTTTGGCTTTTTCATTTAGTTAATCCGTATATACGTAAATTATTTATACAGTCGGCATTAAAGGTTACTGTTATTTGCGGTGCCTTTGCTTGATGAACATCCCATCGCCGAAGCTTACGGGATATGTGAAAAGGATCTTTTTAATCCGTCGGCGAAGCCGACACCTTACCTCTTCACTATTACCTCTTACTTTTTACCTGCTCATCCTTTATAGGATGAGCATCGCGTCGCCGAATGAAAAGAATCTGTATTTTTTCTCAACCGCGCTTTTGTATGCGTTTATGATATTTTCCCTTGTAGAAAAAGCGGAGACAAGCATGATAAGGGTGCTTTCGGGCAGGTGGAAATTTGTTATCAGGCCGTCGGTCGCCTTGAATTTATAACCCGGATATATGAAGATTCCCGTATCTGCCGTCATCGCGTGAACAATGCCGTCAGAGTCAGCCGCGCTCTCTATGGTACGGCAGGAGGTAGTGCCGACGCATATAACCCTGCCTCCTGCTTTTCTCGCCTCATTTATTATATTTGCGCTCTCTTCCGAAACAGAGAAAAACTCGGTGTGCATCACATGCTCGTCGATTTTTTCCACCTTGACGGGGCGAAATGTACCCAAACCGACATGGAGCATGACAGGGGCAATTTTTATGCCCTTTTCCTGTATTTTTTCAAGAAGCTCGCGTGTAAAATGCAAACCCGCAGTAGGCGCGGCGGCGCTTCCCTCTTCCCTTGCGTATACTGTCTGATATCTGTCTTTTTCCTTGAGCCTTTCGGTGATGTAGGGGGGAAGCGGCATATTGCCTATTCTGTCAAGCAAGGCAAAAAAACCGCCCTCGCTCTTATCGTATTCAAAAGAAAGGAGCCTGTTTCCTCCCTCGAGTGTTTCCTTTACCGTGGCACGAAGTACGCCGTCGCCGAATATAATGACAGTACCGGGCTTGAGCCGTCTGCCCGGACGAACGAGCGCCTCCCACTCATCCTGCGCCCTTTGACGGAGAAGAACCGCCTCGCATTTTATTCCCGTTGCTTCCTTTACGCCGTACAGACGGGCAGGTATGACCTTTGAATCGTTTATAACAAGAACATCTCCTTCCCGCAGATAGTCTGTAATATCACGGAAAATCCTGTCCTGTGTTTCGCCCGTTTTCCTGTCAACCACCATAAGGCGTGATTCGTCACGCTTTTCGCTGGGATGTTGAGCGATGAGTTCGGGCGGCAGCTCATAATAAAAATCGCTTGTTTTAAGTTCTGTTTTTTCTCTTTTATTTTCGATAGTCATGTCTGTTCTTTCTACATATCAATTCAAGGTAATTATACAACAAAGATACCGTATTTTCAATAGAGAGAAACGAAAATGAAAAAAGTAACAGTATTTGAAGGCGTGTGCACAGCGCTCATCACACCATTTATAAACGACATAGTTGATTTTGACTCACTCGGCAAATTAATCGAAAGGCAAATAGACGCGAAAATTCCCGCAGTTGCCGTGTGTGCGACAACGGGCGAGAGCGCAACCCTTACAAGCGAAGAACACAGAAGAGTAATACGCTTTGCCTGCGAATGCGCCAAAGGCAGAATTAAGATAATCGCAGGAACCGGCTCAAACGACACAAGACATGCCGTAAAAATGAGTATGTACGCATGCGAGGCAGGGGCGGACGCTCTGCTTGTGGTTTCGCCGTATTATAATAAGGCAACCCAAGCAGGACTTATCAAAAGCTACACCGCTATCGCCGACGCCTCGTCCGTGCCGATAATTATATATAACGTACCGACAAGAACCTGCGTTGATATCTCACCGGAAACCTACGCCGCTTTGTGCCGCCATCCGAGAATAAGCGCGGTAAAGGAAGCTTCGCCATACGTGTCGAAAATTTCCGAAATAAGAAATCTGTGCGGAAATCATCTTGATATCTACTCGGGAAACGATGATCTCACCCTGCCCCTTTTATCTCTCGGGGCAAAAGGCGCGGTTTCTGTAATATCCAATATACTACCCGAAAAAATGAATGAAATGTGCAGGGCGTTTTTTGAAAACGATATGGTAAAAGCACGGGAAATCCACCTTTCCCTCGCGCCGCTCATGCGCGCTCTGTTCTGCGAGGTAAATCCCATACCCGTAAAATACGCGGCAAGCCGCCTGGGACTGTGCCACGCGGATGTTCGGCTTCCACTTTGTGAGATATCCGACGACGGGCGCGAAAAAATAGACAAAGAGCTTGAAAAGCTCGGTCTGATTTAACAATATCCGCCGCCGTTAAGCAACAGAAAAAAGTCCCGAAAGGGACTTTTTCCGTATATTCAGCGCCGGATTATTTATCTTCGTTTTCAAATTCCGATAAAAACCATATTTTATTTTTGTCAACACTTAAGTGCTTTCCGTCGAGATATGAAAGAGCGCCCGTTGTAATATGAAAGGTCAGGTCATAAGAGTAAAGAGCCTGAAATTTATAGCCTTTTTTTCTGTCAAGCGCATTTACGCCGTACTTTCCGTCACCCAAAAGGGGGTGCCCTATGTGAGCAAAGTGCGCGCGTATCTGATGCGTTCTTCCCGTAACGAGGGTGACTTCGACAAGAGATAAGTCGCCTTTTTCTGAAATCACCCTGTATTTTGTAACGATGTTTTTCGCCGCGCAGGAACGCGGAAGTTCGTCATATACCTTGACACGGTTAGTCGCGCTGTCCTTGACAAGGTAACCTGTCAACGTGCCCTCCTTTTTTCTTAATATCCCGTGGACGGCACAAAGGTATTTTTTCGTTATACGGTCGTTTTTTATAGCATCGTTCATTTCGCGAAGCGCCTCGGCGTTTTTTGCGGCGATAACCATTCCTCCCGTGTTTCTGTCGATTCTGTTACACAGAGCGGGAGCAAAAGACTGTTCCGCCTCGGGGCAATACTCACCTTTGCGGTAAAGATAAGCCTTTATATGAGAAATAAGGGTGTTTGTCTTTTCCGACTCATCCGAATGGACGACTATTCCCGGCCGCTTGTCGCACACTATTATATTTTCGTCTTCATATACAATATCTATTCGGGGAGTGAGAAGGGTAAAGGCGTCGTCACGAGCTTTCGGCTCGAAGAACTCATCCTTTATATAAAGGGTGATCACGTCGCCTTCCTGCAAAATATATCCCTGCTCGGTACGAGCGCCGTTGCATTTTATCTTCTTTATTCTTATAAATTTGTATAACAGCACGGTGGGAAGCGCAGGAAGCGCTTTTGTCAGAAATTTATCTATTCTCTGCCCTGCGTCGTTTTTTCCGATGAGAAGTTCTCTCATAAATCTCTCCGATATTTCAAATAAACAATGGTTAGCGTCTTATGAAAACAACAAAAATGTTTCTGTCGGCTATACTTGCGAACAGCTATACACATGCGACGAATTAAAAAATCTGCGCTTTTTCTGTAACGCCCAAAACAAATCGCAACTTTAGACAAGCTGAAGTTGCGATTTCCGGCTTTCACAAATTATTTCGTTCCGAATATTCTGTCGCCTGCGTCTCCGAGACCGGGAACGATGTATGCGTTCTCGTTCAGCTTGTCGTCGAGCGCCGCCGCGTAAATATCGACGTCGGGATGAGCCTCCCGGAAGGCCTTTACTCCCTCGGGAGCGACAACGAGATTCATAAGCTTGATGTTGTTACATCCGCGCTTTTTAAGCATGGTAACCGCATCGACTGCGCTTCCGCCCGTTGCGAGCATCGGATCTGCTACGATGACAATTCTCTTATCTATATCCTCGGGAAGCTTGCAATAGTATTCAACGGGTTTATGGGTTGTAGGATCACGGTAAAGACCGATAAATCCGACCTTTGCAACGGGGACAAGACGGGTGAGCCCGTCCACCATTCCGAGTCCGGCACGGAGTATAGGCACTATGGCGAGCTTCTTTCCCGATATTTTTTTTGCCGTCATTTTGCAAATAGGCGTTTCTATCACCTTATCCTCGAGGGGCAGATCCCGTGTGACCTCATATCCCATGAGCATGGCTATTTCGTTGAGAAGCTCCTTGAAGTCCTTTGTTCCTGTTTCCTTGTCTCTCATAAGCGAAAGCTTATGCTCTATAAGCGGATGCTCAATAATGTGTAACGTGCTCATTTTTAATATCCCTTTCTTTTATAAGATTTTCATCCGGACATATTATACTATTATTCTCACCTCTGTCTCTTATACACATCTGACGCTGCCGACGAAGGCTTAGGTGTA
>CAMGCN010000091.1 GCA_946040935.1 uncultured Clostridia bacterium
CTTTGCGGAAACTGTTTCCGCTTCAGCGCGGCGGGAGTGATACTTTATATACTGTATCTTGCCTTGACCTTCCTCGGCGTGACTCTGCTCATGTTTATGGACATAATGCCGAAACCGCTTGCGCTGCTCGTGATATTTATAAGCATGTTCTGTATGCAGGGCAACCTTTTTCTGATAATTCCCCTTATCATCGCTTTTATCGCGATAGCCATAACTATGGAGAGCTTCTATCCGCGTGTGATTACGGCGGGACTCGCGCTCTTTATGTGCATTTATGCGTGTATATGCGGCTCTGTCATAGCTAAAACCGCTTACGGAGAGGCGGTTAAGTCGGAGGACGGAAAGTATCAGCTCGTCATGGAAACAAAGGAAAGCGGAGACGGTTTTACATATAATCTCTATATCATGGGTACGGGCACCGTCTATAAAAAGGCGCTTGTGTGCGATGAATACGCCGATATTTACTATTTCGGAGAGGGTGACACTGTGGCGTACGGGACCTGCAATCAGTACGGTCAGCCCCAGACTGTGAGAACGGTAAAAATAGAAGAGCTGATAAAATGACAAATACATAACTTGCGGTGCGCGCCGAAAAATACGCGCGCCGCTTTGCTTTTTTCCGTTGAAAAAAGCAAAAAAAGCGGTGTTTTGTATTGAAAAATAACATGCCGTTGTGATATAATAGTATGTATTATTATAACGACTTGGAGAGAATCATGAAAAGAGTATCGGTGAGCGACATTTACAAAAACCCCGAAAGCTTTTCGGGTAAGAGCATAACTGTCGCAGGTTGGTCGCGCAGTATCAGAGCGAGCAATGTTTTCGGCTTTATCGAACTTAACGACGGAAGCTGTTTCAAAAATCTGCAGATAGTATTCGAGGACTCTATAATAGATAATTATAAGGAGATATCTTCACAGAATACGGGTGCGTCCTTTGTCGCGCAGGGCGTCCTTACACTCACGCCCGAGGCGAAGCAGCCCTTTGAATTAAAGGCGGAGAAGATAGAGGTAGAGGGTACGTCCACGCCTGACTATCCGCTTCAGAAAAAGAGACATTCGCCCGAGTATCTGCGTACTATCGCGCATTTGCGTATGAGGACAAACCTTTACAGCGCGGTTTTCAGAGTGAGGAGCGAATGTGCCTTTGCCATTCACAGCTTCTTTCACGAGAGGGGCTTTGTCTACGCTCACACGCCGATAATTACGACGAGCGACTGCGAGGGAGCGGGCGAGATGTTCCGCGTAACTACTCTCGATATGGAAAATCCTCCGAAAACGCCTGACGGAAAAATCGACTATTCAAAGGACTTTTTCGGAAGAAGCGCGAACCTTACCGTTTCGGGACAGCTCTCGGCGGAGACCTTTGCCATGTCGTTCGGAAATGTATATACCTTCGGCCCGACCTTCCGTGCAGAAAATTCAAACACGCCCCGACATGCGGCTGAATTCTGGATGATGGAACCGGAAATGGCGTTTGCAGACCTTTGCGACGATATGGACGTGGCGGAGGACATGCTCAAGTATATAGTCAGACACATTATGAAGACCTGCCCTCAGGAGCTTGAATTTTTCAATCAGAGAGTTGACACTACTCTTCTTTCCCGCTTGAATAACATCGTGGAGAACGAGTTTGGCAGAGTGCCTTATACCGAGGCGATAGATATCCTGCAAAAAAGCGGCGAAAAGTTTGAATATCCGGCAGAGTGGGGAATGGACCTGCAGACCGAGCATGAAAGATATCTCACCGAAAAGGTGTTCGGCAAGCCTATTTTCGTCACCGACTGGCCGAGAGACATCAAGGCCTTTTACATGAGGGTTAACGACGACGGAAAGACTGTTGCGGCTATGGATATGCTCGTGCCCGGCGTCGGAGAGCTCATCGGAGGCTCGCAGCGCGAGGAAAGGCTGGATATACTCCTTGAAAGCTATGAAAAATTCGGACTTGATCCGAAAGATTACTGGTGGTACACAGAACTGCGGAAGTTCGGCGGCACGAAGCATGCAGGCTTCGGCCTCGGCTTTGAAAGGCTTGTTATGTATATAACGGGCGTATCAAACATCCGCGACGTAGAGGCGTACCCGAGAACGGCAGGAAGTGCGGAATTTTAATGAAATACACAGAAATGTCCCGCGAGGAGCTCTTAACACAGGAGCAGGCGGTTAAAATAGAATACAGAAGATATGTCGATAAGGGGCTCGCGCTTGATATGTCGCGAGGCAAGCCCGATACGGCACAGATAGATTTATCACAGGAGATGCTCGGAGTCATAAGCACTCCCGAGGACTGCATCTCCGAGGCAGGAATAGACTGCAGAAACTACGGTCTTCTCGACGGAATACCCGAGGCGAAGAGAATGTTTTCCGATTTGCTGGGCATCCCCGCCGACAACATCATAGTTATGGGAAACTCGTCCCTCAACGTGATGTACGACACTCTGGCACGGGCTATGCTGTACGGAGTGTACGGCAGCGAAAGGCCGTGGTGTAAAGAGGAAAAGCTGAAGTTCCTTTGCCCTTGCCCCGGCTATGACAGACACTTTGCAATATGCGAATCTCTCGGTATCGAGATGATAAACGTGCCCATGACGCCCACGGGCCCCGATATGGATACGGTCGAGAGGCTCGCAAAAAGCGATCCTGCGATAAAGGGTATATGGTGCGTCCCGAAATATTCCAATCCCGAGGGAGTGACATACTCGGACGAAACGGTTTTGCGCCTTGCAAATCTCGAGTGCGCGGCGCCCGATTTTCGCATTTTCTGGGATAACGCATATTTCGTACATGATTTGTACGATGAGGGCGACAGGCTCCTTTCAATATTCGACGAGCTGAAAAAAGTCGGAAAAGAGGACAGGGCGTTTATCTTCGCTTCCACCTCTAAAATTACCTTCCCCGGCTCGGGCGTCGCGGTGATGGCGGCGTCGGAGAATAATCTTAATCAAATAAAAAAGATAATGTCGGTGCAGACTATCGGCTGTGATAAGCTGAATATGATGCGGCATGTGAAGTTCTTCAAAAACGCCGACGGCGTAAGAGAGCACATGAAGCATCACGCGAAGATTCTCAGGCCAAAGTTTGAGATTGTCCTCGGCGAATTTGAGAGGGAGCTTTCAGGTCTCGGAATTGCCGAGTGGACAAATCCGAGGGGAGGTTACTTTATATCTCTCAACGTCATGGACGGCTGTGCGAAGAAGGTCTTTGACCTCGCTTCGGGGGCAGGCGTAAAGCTGACAAATGTCGGTGCGACTTTCCCGTACGGAGTCGATCCGCGCGACCGAAATCTCCGTATAGCGCCTACATATCCTACCGAAGAAAACCTTACCCTCGCCGTGAGGATTCTGTGCCTTTGCGTAAAGCTCGCGGCATTATCAAAACTCTTGGAGAAATAAAATGGACAACAAAAAATACGAAAGCCCTTTCAGTTCGCGCTATTCGTCGGACGAGATGCAGTATCTCTTTTCGCCTCAGATGAAGTTTTCCACCTTCAGGCGTTTGTGGGTAGCCCTCGCAAAGGCCGAGAAGAAATACGGCGTCAACATAACCGACGAGCAAATTGAAGAGCTGGAAGCGCATATAGAGGATATCGACTTTGACCGTGCCGCCGAGTACGAGTATCAGCTCCGTCATGACGTCATGGCTCACATAAAGACATACGGGGAGAGCTGTCCGAAAGCGGCGGGAATAATCCACCTTGGCGCGACCTCCTGCTATGTCGGTGACAATACCGATATCATCATAATGAAAAAGGCGCTGGAAATCGTAAAGTCAAAGCTTCTGCGCGTGATTTACAATCTCTCGGAGTTTGCAAAGCAGTATAAGGATTTGCCTGCTCTTGCCTATACTCACGCACAGCCTGCACAGCTTACTACCGTAGGCAAGCGCGCGAGCCTCTGGTGCTACGATCTCACCCTTGACCTTTGCGACCTCGACTATGTTGCCGATTCGCTGTGTCTGCTCGGCTCGAAGGGAACAACGGGCACTCAGGCTTCCTTCCTCGAGATATTCGACGGGGACGGGGAGAAGTGCCGCAAGGCGGAGGAGTATATCGCTTCTCTTATGGGATTTGACAGGTGCGTTCCCGTTTCGGGGCAGACCTATACACGTAAATTTGACTCGCGCGTTATGAACGTACTGTGCGGAATCGCGCAGAGCGCATATAAATTCTCAAACGATATGCGGCTTTTGCAGTCGTTTAAGGAAATGGAAGAGCCCTTTGAAAAGAATCAGGTCGGCTCGTCGGCCATGCCGTATAAGCGCAACCCCATGCGCTGTGAAAGAATTTCGGCACTTGCCAAATATGTCATCGCCGATTCGGTAAACCCTGCCATGACTGCGGGAACTCAATGGTTTGAGAGAACTCTTGACGACTCGGCAAACAAGCGTATTTCAATGGCGGAGGCCTTCCTCGCAGTTGACGGAATACTGAATATATACACTAACGTAACCTCGGCTCTTGTCGTTTACCCGAAAATAATCGAACGCCGCGTTATGGCCGAGCTTCCCTTTATGGCGAGCGAGAACATCATGATGGACGCGGTAAAAAGAGGCGGAAACAGGCAGGTCTTGCATGAAAAAATCCGTTCTTACGCTATGATGGCAGGCAAGCGGGTAAAAGAAGAGGGACTTGACAACAATTTGATCGAGCTCATCTGTGCGGACGCTGATTTCGCACTTGATGAGAATGACGTTCGCGCTCATCTCGATCCCCATGTATATATCGGAAGATGCCCCGAGCAGGTCGATGAGTTTATACGCGACGTCGTGGATCCCATACTTGAATCAAATAAAAATCTGATGGCTGAAAACTCGGAAATCAAGGTATGAAAAAAAAGACAGCCGCGGTTTTCCTCATTCTTGCAATAGTTCTGCTTACCTCCTGTCAAACGGGCGGTGGCGGCGACGCGGAGCAGCAGGAATCCGCGCTTTATACACAGACAATAACTTTGTGCGCCCTTAACCCCGATAATTCGTCTTCTCTTGAAAATATTCTTCCCATTATGTCTCAGCGTCTTGAGCATATGGGTTACGGCGGAAGCTGCGCGGTAAGCGGAGACGATATCTCTCTTTCCGTTACGAGCGATCACGAGATAATGCGTGACGAAAGGGAGGAAATTATCAGGCGGATGTGTATGTCGGGGAAGCTCACCTTTGACGACTCAGACGGGAATCACTATCTGACTTGCGCCGACTTTGAGTCGGTGTCCTGCCGTTTTGACGAGAGGTATTATATCGACGTCACGCTTAACGACGAAGGCGCCGAAAAATATGCCGAGCTTGTCCTGCAAGTGTTTGAAAAGTGGCAGAGCGTAGAAAATTTCGTCGCGCTTTCATGCGACGGAAAAGTGCTCGCTAAGGTGACGGTCGGCTCGGAGAACGAGGCGTCGAAAACGGTCAGCTTTACCGGACTTCTCACGGGAAATGACGCGGAATGGATAG
>CAMGCN010000092.1 GCA_946040935.1 uncultured Clostridia bacterium
TTTCTGAAAAGCCGCTGGAGCTTGCGTTCCTCGGGCGCGTTTCCCTTTTGTACTTCCGCGCCGCAGCTCTCAAGAGACGAGAGGGTATGTGATTTTGACGAGCCTGTTGCGCCGCCGCAGCCGTCGCGTCCGGTTCTGCCGCCGAGCAGGATTACGAGGTCGCCGGGAAGGGGTGTTTCCCGGCGCACGTTTTCTTCGGGCGCGGCCGCGATTACCGCTCCTATTTCCATTCTCTTTGCGGCATAGCCCGGGTGATATATTTCGTCTACCTGACCTGTGGCGAGTCCTATCTGGTTACCGTAAGACGAGTAGCCTGCCGCCGCAGTCGTGACGATTTTCTTTTGGGGTAGCTTGCCCTTAAGGGTTTGTGAAGCGGGAACAAGGGGATCGGCCGCGCCTGTTACGCGCATTGCCGCGTAAACGTATGAACGTCCCGAGAGGGGGTCGCGGATCGCGCCGCCGATACATGTCGCCGCTCCGCCGAAAGGCTCTATCTCTGTCGGATGGTTGTGCGTCTCATTCTTAAAGAGAAGAAGCCACTTTTCATCTCCGTCCTCTGTTTTTACATTGATTTTTACCGTGCAGGCGTTAATCTCCTCGCTCTCGTCGAGCAGAGGCAGTTTACCTTTTTCTTTCAGATATTTTGCCGCAACCGTCGCGATATCCATGAGGTTTTGCGGTTTTGTTCTTCCTATCGCGCGGCGGATTTTAAGATATTCCTCCCATGCCGCCTCTAATTCTTTATCTTCAAAGGTGATTTCGTCTATCGTCGTCAAAAAGGTCGTGTGACGACAGTGATCCGACCAATAGGTGTCAATCAGGCGTATTTCGGTGATAGTGGGATCCCGTCCCTCGTCGCAGAAGTAGTCGCGGCAAAAGCGCAGATCTCCCTCGTCCATAGCAAGACCCTTTTCGCGGATAAAATCGGAAAGTCCCTCGTCGTCAAGAGATGTAAAGCCCTCGAGGGTTTCCACCATTTGCGGCTCGGCGCTCTTTACGGCGAGCGTTTCGGGTTTTTCCCAGGAGGCCTCTCGACATTCAACGGGGTTGATGATATATTTTTTAATTTTTTCCGTATCCTCTTCCGAGAGCATACCCTCGAGTAGGTATATTTTTGCAGTGCGGACAGTAGGCCGCGCGCCCTGCGAGATTATCTGGATACACTGTTCGGCGCTCTCTGCGCGCATATCAAACTGGCCGGGCAGATACTCTACCGCGAACGAGGCGCAGCAAGCTGTGTCGACATACTCTGATATAATGTCTGTCTGCGGCTCGGAAAACACCGTGCGGCAGGCGTACTCAAAAAGCTCGGGAGTGATATTTTCAACATCGTATCTGTTTATCACGCGAACACCCTCGAGTGAGCTTATTCCGAGAAAGGAACGAATGTCGGAAAACAGTCCCTGTGCTTCAACCTGAGCTTCTTTTTTCTTTTCAACGAATATTCTGTAAACCACGCTTTTTCTTCCTTATAAATTTAATATGTCAAGCGCTTTTGCGCCGATGTCGTTTCGTTTGTATGCGTTTTCAAAAGAAATCTCATCCGATAGGGCATACGCCGCCTTTACCGCCTCGGCGAGCGTAGGTGCGGTCGCAGTTGCGCCGACAACCCGTCCGCCCGAGGTTTTTAGGACTCCGTCCTCTGTCTTTGCGCCTGCTACAAAGACTTCTCTGCCCTTTGAGCGGGCAGGCAGAGTTAGGGGATATCCCGTCTGATATTTCTTGGGATAGCCGTCGGACGCCAGAATAACGCAGCATGCCGCGCCCGTGTCAAACTCGACTTCCGTTTTGTCGAGAGCTCCGTCGCATACCGCCTCCATTACCGTGAGGAGGTCGCTTTTCAGAAGGGGAAGCACCACCTGCGTTTCAGGGTCGCCGAAACGGCAGTTGTATTCTATAACCTTTGCGCCGTCAGGCGTGAGCATCAGTCCGAAGTAGAGGCAGCCCTTAAAAGTTCTGCCCTCTCTGTTCATCGCGTCGACTGTGGGGAGGAAAATCCTCTCCATACATTCTTTTGCGACTTCGGGCGTGTAATAGGGGTTGGGCGCCACAGTGCCCATGCCACCCGTGTTCGGCCCCTTGTCCCCGTCGAGCGCTCTTTTGTGATCCATGGATGAAACCATGGGCTTTATCGTCTTTCCGTCGGTAAAAGCAAGCACCGATACCTCGGGACCTGTGAGAAATTCTTCTATTACTATATTGTTTCCGCTTTCGCCGAAGACCTTGTCCTCCATGATTTCGCGAACGGCGTCTTTCGCCTGCTCTCTCGTTTCGGCGACGGTTACGCCTTTTCCGAGGGCAAGCCCGTCCGCTTTAACGACCACGGGAATTTTGCAGTTTTCGAGATATTTAAGAGCCTTTTCCGGGTTGTCGAAAACCTCGTAATCCGCAGTGGGAATACCGTACTTTTTCATGAGGTTTTTGGAAAAGACTTTGCTACCCTCTATTATCGCCGCGCATGCGCGGGGGCCAAAGCAGCGAACGCCTATATCGTTCAGCCTGTCGACGCAGCCGAGAACCAGCGGATCGTCGGGTGCGACAACGGCAAAGTCGATTTTCTTCTCTTTTGCAAAATTAACTATTCCGTCTATGTCCTTTGCGCCGATGTTTATACATACTGCGTCGGCCGCGATGCCGCCGTTGCCGGGCAGACAGTAGAGCTCGGTTATTTTTGAGTTTTCTTTCAGCTTGCGGATTATCGCGTGCTCGCGTCCTCCGCCTCCCACTACCATTACTTTCATTATAGCTTTTTCTCCTTTATTAAGCAAGGATTATATTACTTTTTGCGTCTTTTCCGCCCCTCCTTCTCGGGGGCGGCGTCTTTCTCGGGCAGAGAGCCTGTTTAGTCGCAGAGAGCCTGTTTAATCAATGATGGAAAAGTCTCATCCCCGTAAACGCCATGACCATGCCGTGCCTGTCGGCGCATGAGATGACAATATCGTCGCGAATAGAGCCGCCCGGCTCGGCGATATAGGAAACGCCGCTTTTTGCGCCCCGCTCTATATTGTCGTCAAAGGGGAAGAAGGCGTCAGAGGCAAGCGAAACTCCCGTGACGTGAGAGAGGTATTCTCTTTGCTCTTCTTTTGTAAACGGCTCGGGTCGCTCTGTGAAATATTTCTGCCATACTCCCTCGGCGCACACATCCTCTTCGTTTTGGTTGATATATCCGTCGATTACGTTGTCTCGGTCGGGACGGCGAATGTCCGGCAAAAAGGGAAGAGAAAGCACCTTGTCGCTTTGTCTTAACTGCCATGTGTCCGCCTTTGAGCCTGCGAGCCGTGTGCAGTGCACTCTTGACTGCTGACCAGCGCCGACGCCTATCGCCTGACCGTCTACAGCAAAGCAGACGGAGTTTGACTGTGTGTACTTGAGGGTTATCAGCGCAACGATGAGATCCCGCTCCGCCTCCTCGGGCAGGTTTTTGTTTTTTGTAACTATATTTTTCAGTTGTTCGGACGTTATCTTGTAATTGTTTCTCCCCTGCTCAAAGGTGATGCCGAAGACCTCCTTATGCTCTGTTTCGGCGGGAACATAGTCGGCTTTGATTTTAACGATGTTGTACCCGCCCTTTTTCTTGCCCTTGAGGATTTCCAGAGCCTCGGGGTCGTAGTCGGGGGCTATTATGCCGTCTGAAACCTCGCGCGCAAGGAGCTTTGCCGTTGTAACGTCGCACTTGTCGGAAAGAGCCGCCCAGTCGCCGAACGAGCACATACGGTCTGTGCCGCGCGCCCTCGCATACGCGCAGGCTATGGGAGAGAGGTCTAGCCCCTCTATATCGTCCACGAAGCAGGCGCGCTTCAGCTTCTCGGGAAGGGGAGTGCCTATCGCAGCGGAGGTGGGGGAAACGTGCTTAAAGGACGCCGCCGCAGGCATGCCGAGCGCCTCCTTTAATTCCTTGACCAACTGATAGGAGTTAAAAGCGTCGAGAAAGTTTATATATCCGGGTCTGCCGTTTAATATCTCGATGGGAAGGTCGCTTCCGTCGCTCATGTATATTCTTGACGGCTTTTGGTTTGGGTTACAGCCGTATTTCAGTTCAAAAGACTTCATATTTATTATATCCTCTCGTACTTGTTTATGAGTTTTTCGCTGATTTTTCCGTTTTCAAGGTCGGTGTATCTCACATATAGAGAGATTTTATTGTCGTTATCGAGGTTGTCCCATATTTCGTTTGTGAGAGAGTCAATATCGTCGGGAATGTGTACCCGTTCGGGCTCGCCCGTAAAGGTAGGCAGGGGGTTGCCGTCGTCCATATAGGTGTGTATGAAGTGTCCCACTCCTGCACAGGGGGAATATGAGAAGGTAAATCTGTTGCATCCTCCGCCCGTCGGGTCTGCGCTTTTTAGGATGCTCATTTTGTATGAAAACCCGTTTTCAAAATCAAGCATGGAGCTGATTCTCGGCGTAAAGTTTGGTCCGTCGGGCTCGAATTTTCGTGTTTCCAGCGCGCCCTCGAAGGTTCCGCCGCAAGCGAGCGTATTGTATATCGTGTCGGTTTGGTCGCCGTTTGTTACAATCAGCTTGTTTTCAAACTTTCTCAGCGCGGCGTATATAATGAGCGAGGGATCTTCCACCTTGCTGTCGTCGGCAGGAGCGGTGTAGATGTCGCCGTTGTCCCTGCGTGTAAAGACTCGATTGCGCGAGTTTGCGCTTCTTCCCATTATGAAATATGCACAGACGGCGTATTTTCCGTTTTCGGAAAGTCCCGTCACTATTCCGCGACCTGCGTACTTTGCGGTGCCGCTCATGCTGTTTATCTGATAAACGTCCATTACTTTCTCTCCTCGATAATCTTTGCACATACCTTTTCTGTCGCCTCGGGCAGTATTATCCATTCGGCGTTTTCCATGACTCTGCGCTGAAGTGCCTCGGGGGTGTCGCCCTCTTTTACTTCTACCGCTTTTTGGGATATGATTTTCCCCCCGTCGGGTATTTCGTTTACAAAATGCACCGTCGCGCCCGTCACCTTCACCCCGTATTCGAGGGCCGCCTCATGTACGTGCAGTCCGTAAAAGCCCTTGCCGCAAAAGGAGGGTATGAGCGCAGGGTGCACGTTGATTATCCTCTCGGGGTATTTTCCCGTAAAGTCTGCCGAAAGTATGCTCATAAAGCCTGCGAGAACGATGAGGTCTGTTTTGTATTCGTCAAGATAAGATATTATCTTTCTTTCAAATTCGCTTTGTCCGCCGCACGCCTTTTTATCAACGCAGACGGCGGGAATGCCCGCGCTCTTCGCACGTTCGAGGGCGTATGCGTCTTTTCGAGACGAGATGACGAGGGAGATTTCACCGCTTTTGATAATACCCCTCTTCTGCGCGTCGATAAGAGCCTGCAGGTTTGTGCCGCCGCCCGATACAAAGACCGCGATTTTCGCGCGTTTTAACATAG
>CAMGCN010000093.1 GCA_946040935.1 uncultured Clostridia bacterium
GATAGCGTAGCGTCTCGTGGGCTCGGAGATGTGTATAAGAGACAGGATTTCACCTCTCATACGGGAAAGGGACTGAGCGCATTATGGGAAAACAAGCTCCTCGCCGGCGGAAAGACAGAGTTTATTGCAGATATGGCGCAAATACCGAAAGAGGCTCAAACCCGAGCGCAAGAGCTCGCAAATGAGGGAAAAACTCCCCTTTTCTTCTCACACGGTGACAAATTCATCGGAATCATCGCCGTTGCCGACACATTAAAGGAAGACGCAAAAGAGGCAATAAGCGAGCTCAAAGGCATGGGAATACGCGTTATCATGCTGACAGGAGACAACGAAAGAACGGCAAAAGCCATAGGGAATCAGGCAGGCGTTGACGAGGTCGCGGCAGGGATAATGCCCGACGGCAAGGAAGCGGTCGTTCGCCGTCTTAAAGAAAAAGGTAAAGTAGCCATGGTAGGCGACGGAATAAACGACGCCCCCGCCCTTACGAGTGCCGACATAGGAATAGCGATAGGCGCGGGAACAGACGTAGCAATTGACGCGGCGGACGTAGTGCTCATGAAAAGCCGACTGCGCGATGTGCCCGCCGCCATACGCTTAAGCCGCGCAACTTTACGCAACATACACGAAAACCTATTTTACGCTTTTATATATAACATCATCGGTATTCCCCTCGCCGCAGGAGTTTTGATTCCGGCATTCGGAATTACTTTAAGTCCCATGTTCGGCGCGGCGGCTATGAGCCTTTCAAGTTTTTGCGTAGTATCAAATGCATTGCGGCTTAATTTCTTCAAAGTCAACGAGTCAAAAAAGGACAAAAAAATTAAAAACGCCATAAAGGAGGAAAAGCTTATGGAAGAAAACAAAAAGTATTTACTCACTGCAAAAGTCGAGGGTATGATGTGCGGTCACTGCGAAGCGAGAGTGAAAAAAACGCTCGAGGAAATTACAGGATGCGAAAGCGCAAGCGCAAGCCACGAAAGTGCCAAAGCCGAAGCGGTATTCATCACGTTTCCTGACAAAGACGCGGTAAAAAAAGCAATCCAAAATGACGGATATACCGTCTCGGATATAGAAATCAAAGATATCTGAAAACTGTTTATCAGAACATACGTAAAGGGCCTCTCTGTTACACAGAGAGGTCCTTTACTCTTTCAATTTATGACAGTCCGAAATAAGCGAGAATGCCGTTATATATTCCCCTTGAGAAAAGGTCGGGACTGTTTGCCATTAAATCCCCATCGCGCGGATTTGTGATAAAACCCATTTCAATCAATGTCGCAGGCATTTGCGTACGCCGCAAAACATAAAGGGTGGGACGCGCGAACACACCTCGGTTTTGAAGTCCGGTTTGCAAAGCAAGATATTTACATATGCTTTCTGCAAAGGGATATGCTCTGCTCGATGTAGAATAGACGTAACCTTCACAGCCGCTTGCCGACGTTATCTCCGACGCATTCGTATGCAAGCTGATAAAATAATCTGCACCCCATGAGTTTGCCGCGTTCACACGCGCGGCAAGAGATGTCGCATTGCTCGTTCCGAGCTGTTCTGTAGGAGAGTTACGGGAAAGACGTGCCTCAAAATTGCCGTTTGCGTTGAGCAGAGCCGCAAGACGTACTCCGATCTGATAAGTAAGGTCTTGTTCGCGATAACCGTTACCCTCCGCGCCGGCGTTAGGATTGTTCGGGTTATGCCCCTGATCAATGAAAATTTTAATTGCCATTATTATTCCTCCGATATATCTTATGCACTTGATTTGATTGCGTTAATGAGTTATAATAAATTCATGACAAAATACGATACAAGGCGCCTGCTCTCTTTTGTCCGACAGGCGTGCCAACATTATAATATGATATCGGACGGCGACAGAATAGCCGTCGGCGTTTCAGGAGGCAAAGATTCTTTGGCGCTTCTGATTACTCTCGCACATATGCGGCGCTTTTACCCAAAAAAATATTCTCTCGTTGCCGTAACGATAGACATGGGCTTTGAGGGCATGGATTTTTCCTGTGTTTCCGAACTTTGCAGGGAGCTGGACGTTGAATACATCACCGTGAAAAGCGAGATTGCGCACGTTATTTTCGACATCAGAAAAGAGTCAAATCCATGCGCTCTGTGTGCGAAAATGCGCCGCGGAGTTCTCCACGACACGGCAAAGGCAAACGGATGTAACAAGGTAGCCCTCGGTCACCATTTTGACGATGTTACAGACACGTTTATGTTAAATCTTATACACGAAGGACGCCTTGGCACATTTTCACCCGTAACATATCTTTCAAGAAAGGATTTGACAGTCATTCGTCCTCTCATTTACGCAAAAGAAAAAGATATCCGTTACTTTATATCGCATAATGACATTCCCACAGTCGTCTCCACCTGCCCCGAGGACAAACATACCGAACGGGAAGAAGTCAAAAAAATGATTGCCGATCTCGACAAAAAATATGACGGTTTTTCCCATCGGCTGATGAATGCCATTGAGAAAGCGCACCTCGACGGCTTTTCTCCCTGCAAAAGAGAGCGGCGTACAAAAAATGAATAAAAAGCAAGCGTTTTTTCTATAATATAAATAGAGATATTACGGAGGAGACGCAAATGGAAACAATAAAAAACGGCATAATAATGGAGCGTTACTGTCCTAAAGTCGACGGTAATGTCGTGATAATGAAAAATATGGTTAAAAACGACGGAAGCTATCAGTGTATTTCCCACACCAACTGCGGCGACAAGGAAAACTGCGTTACGCTTTGTCAAAATAAAAACGAGGACCAAAAAGCAATATAAAAATATCCACCCTGACGGGTGGATATTTTTACTTTTGATTATCTTTCTGATTGTTCTGATTCTGTTCGTTTTGCGACTTTTCGTTATTTTGATTTTGATTCTTATTTTTACTCAAAGTTCTCACCTCAAATAAAGTATTCCCACATTAAGCAATTTTATTCGTTTCGTCTTTGACACAGACAGATTAATTTGTTATAATATAAAAAAAGCGAAAAAGGAGGAAAAACCGTGAAAAAAGTAATATCTGTGTTCCTTGCGGTCATCCTCTCTTTTTTGACCGCGACAACTATATTCGCGGCGTCTCCTTTAGGAGACGAATATGTCTCTTACTCACAAAATCTTTCGGAAAATCTTACATATACCGAGATTCACGCAAAAAATCAAAGCGGCAAGCAGTCGGGATATCAATTTACGCTTGACCCTCGCGGAGATACAAAGGCTGTCGTATCATACGGCTCTCACATATACTCCCGTGAGACGCTTTCCTCACTTTTGAAAATAAGCGCAAGCCGTGAAAGCGGCGTCCTCGGCGGCATAAGCGGCGATGTTTTCGCCATACAGTCGGGAGTTCAGTGCGGAGTTATGGTAAGCGACGGCGTCATACTCTCGTCAAACGAGGATAACTGCCCGAGTGTGGGAATAAAAAAAGACGGAACCCTTGTCTGTGGAACACCCACAGTAAATATTTCGGTAAAAGCAGGAGGCTTTGCACCCTCTGTCAAGCTATATAACAAAGTGACGGACAGCTCGACCGGCCCTTGCCTTTTAACATCTGATTTTGCTTCGACAACAAAAAGCATCTGCGACTGCGTAGTGATACTTATAAAGCCGAGCACAACCATTAAAATGACTCAAGGGACGAACATTAACGGAACAGTGTCATCCGTCGAAACAGGTGACGGTAACATCATAATCCCCACGGGATATGCCGCGCTGTGCGTTCCTAAATCAAGCTCATATGCCACGGCCGCTTCAAAAGTTGCCGTCGGTACATCATGCAATATCTCTGTTTCTCTTTCAAGCGAGTGGGCAGACGCACAGTTTATTATATCGGGAGAAACGGAAATATTAAAGAACGGCACGGTACAAACAAGCGTTGACTCAACCGCTTACAAAAAAAGCAACGACGCACGCGCCGCCGCAGGAGTGACAAGCGACGGAAAGATAACTTTTTTTGCATGCGACGGCGACGGAAGCTACGGCGTCGGCCTGACCGAGCGCCAGCTTTCCGAATATATGAAAAGCATAGGATGCGTATATGCCGTAAGTCTCGCCTCCGGCTCGAGCACGGGCGCGTCGCTTTACGAGGACGGCTTGCCCGGGTTTGTCAGCCATCCGAGTCTCGGATATGAGAGAACTATTTCAAACGCCGTAGTATTTATAAATTCATCACATAGCAAAACCTCCGACAGACTCTCTGTAAGTGCCGACTATAATCTGGTCATAAAAGGCGGCGGAAGAACAAAGCTGTATGCAAAGGCGGCAAACTCCGCGGGAAAAGAAACAGGAGAAGAAATCACCGACCTGAAATTCACCCTTTCAGGCGGCGGAAGCCTTTCCGGAAGCACATATACTTCTGACAAAGCGGGCACAGTAACCGTAAACGCGAGCGCACTGTGTAACGGAAAGATTTTAACGGGAAAGCTCGTACTCACGGTTGTAAACAGCCTCGACAGCATAAAAGCAAACAAAACCTGGTACAATGTAGCCCTAAACGGATATGAAGAGATAAAGATAACAGGCTATACTTCATCTATCCCCACAGGACTTACCGCCTCCGCTATCAAATGGACATACAGCGGAGCTGCCGAACAGGACGCAAAAGGTCAGGTAAGCGCATGTCAGTACGGATATCTCGACTCATCGTTTATCTTTCATTCAAACGGCAAGGTGGGAACATTTGTCCTTACGGGTACATACGGATATCAAAGCGTCAGCATGACTATGCGAATGACAAAGGAGCCGGTAACGGTAAGCGGATTTAATTCAGGAAGAGCTTTTTCAAATTTCTTTGACTGCAATCCCGACTGCACCTACCGTTATGACGTCGGAAAAAACGGCACGACCGGAATGTACTTTGTCGGAAGTGAAATAAAATATATAACTCCGCTCGATATCGGAAATACGGTAAAAAATATCACAGTATGGACAAAAGGAACGGCAAGTTCACCCTACGCCGTTTTGGAGCGCGAAGACGGAAGTATATTCACGGTAAATTATGAAACGGATATCGACTACTCCTCATACAGCGGCTGGAAAAGGCTTAAAGCAGATATGCCGTCGGGCGAAACGGGAAATCTCCGCCTGATTTCCTGTCTGTCGTCAAAAAGCACCATAGACGCCGTAATTGACAATGTAACGGTCGACTACGGCTCTGAAGGATACATATTCTGCGACACATCAGGCAACTGGGCAAAAAGCAAAATAGACATGATGTATGACCTCGATATACTCTCGGGCACTGTCGTCAACTCTCAAAGATACTATTATCCGCAAAACAATCTCACACGCGCGGAATTTGCAAAAATAATAGTATCATACTACCGCTGTCTCTTATACACATCTCCGAGCCCACGAGACGCTACGCTATCTC
>CAMGCN010000094.1 GCA_946040935.1 uncultured Clostridia bacterium
ATAGGGGAGTCTGTGAAAAAGACGGAGTAATTTATTCGTCGGGCGAGGAGATAATGAAAACATCGGATATAAAATTACCCGGCAGACATAATGTTGAAAACTATATGGCGGCAATAGGGGCAACAAAAGGATACGCAAAAGTCGAAAATATAGTCAACCTTGCACGCACATTCGGCGGTGTTGAGCACAGGATAGAGTTTGTACGCGAGCTTGACGGAGTAAAATACTATAACAGCAGTATCGATTCCAGTCCGAGCCGTACCGAGGCGGCGCTTCGCTCTTTTTCTCAAAAGCTCATTGTCATAATGGGCGGATATGATAAACACATACCGTTCGAGCCGCTTGCGGCGCCTGTTCGGGATTGTGCGAAAGCGGTGGTGCTCACGGGTGCGACGGCAGACAAAATACGTGAGGCGATAAAGGATACGTCCGTGCCGGTTTACGATGCCGCAGATCTCGGGAGCGCGGTTCTTACTGCAAAGAAGATTGCAACCGAAGGGGATGTCGTGATACTCTCTCCTGCGTGTGCCAGCTTTGATTCATTCCCGAACTTTATGGTAAGGGGAAATACTTTTAAGGATATTGTAAATAAATTATGATTTTTTCATCAAAAACAGAGGAACTTGTAAAAGAGGCGGAGGCGGCTCTCGCCCCTTATTTTGAAAAGGCGGAAAAAATATCGTATAATAATACGAAAAAGGTCATGGAGGCTTTTGCCCGCAATAAAGTCAGCGAGGCGTGTTTTGCACCTACGACGGGTTACGGCTACGACGATAAAGGCAGGGAAACCCTCGACCGTATATATGCGGAGGTTTTCGGGACTGAAGCGGCTTTAGTCCGTCATAATATAGTAAACGGCACACATGCGCTGACAATAGCTCTTTTCGGTCTCTTAAGAACGGGAGATACATTGCTTTCCGTAACGGGAAAGCCGTATGACACGCTTGGCGAGGTTATAGGAATATGCGGAAATCCGGGCGACGGCTCGCTTGCCGATTTCGGAGTGAAATACTCGGAAATATCAATGAAAGAGGACGGTGACATAGACTATGACGCGATAGAACGTGCCCTTTCGCAAGACGAGAAAATTAAAGTTGTCTTTATTCAGCGCTCAAAGGGATATATGAACCGCCGTACGCTCTCATGTGCCGAGATAGGAAAGATTGTTTCGTTTGTTAAGGAGAGAAGCGGCGCATATGTAATGGTGGATAACTGCTACGGCGAATTTACCGAGGAAATCGAGCCGACAGCTGTCGGCGCTGATATCATCGTCGGCTCGCTTATTAAAAACCCGGGCGGCGGCGTTGCTCTCACAGGCGGTTACATAGCGGGGAGAGAGCGCGCAGTCGAGCTTTGCTCATATCGCCTAACCAGCGTGGGCTGCGGAGCGGAGGTAGGCGCTACTCTCGGACAAAACAGAGATATGTACAGAGGTTTTTTCATGGCGCCCCATACCGTGTGCCAAGCGCTTAAGACGGCTATGCTCGCCTCATATGTATTTGAAAAAATGGGATATAAGGTCGAGCCTCGCTATAATGACGAAAGATATGATATCATAGAGAGCGTTGCCTGCGGAAGCGAGGAAGGGCTGTGTGCTTTCTGCCGAGGAATACAAAAGGGCTCTCCCGTCGATTCGTATGTGACTCCCGTGCCGTGGGAAATGCCCGGTTATCAGGATAAAGTTATAATGGCGGCCGGAACCTTTGTTTCGGGCGCGTCAATAGAGCTTTCGGCAGACGGACCTATTCGTCCGCCCTACATCGCGTATTTTCAGGGCGGACTCACATATGAAAGCGGCAAGTACGGAATTATGTGCGCCGCGGATGAAATGCTTAAAACAGAATAAAATAAAAAAACCGCTTGGCTTTGTGATATGCACCCCTAAAATTCAGGAAATTTTGGAGGTGCATATTTTATGCGCCCTTGCGGTTTTTTATATTTTCTGTTATTGTGCGGCAGATGTCATCGGCGGCTGACGCGTTGATGTTTTCTTTTTGACGTTTCAGCATGTCTTGCCGCACTTCTTCTTTTTCTATTATGTCAATAACCTTTTTGACGTCTTTGTTTTTCTTGTAAATCACCGACATTCCGTGAGCGGAGAAAAAGGAGGCGTTTTTAGTTTCACACCCGGGAATGGGCTTTGTGTGGACTATCGGGATTCCTGCCACTGCCGCCTCTGTCGTTGTGAGTCCGCCGGGCTTTGTGAATATCACGTCTGCCGAGCCGATATAAATCTCGGCATGTTCAGTGAAATCGACAAAAATCACATTTTTTTGTCCCGAGAGCTTATAAAAACCTTTTTTCAGTGCCGAGTTATGGCCTCCCAGCACCGTGTAGGTGTAATCACCGGGAAGCGCCTTTTTTATTTTGCGAAGAGTGTTCCACATGTTTCCGAAACCCATACTTCCGCCCATAAATAAAATATGGCCGTCAGTACCTGTGACTCCTGCAGATTCTCTTGCGCTGTTTTTGTCAATATTACGGAATTTTGCGGCGCAGGGGATACCCGTCGGGACTTTCTTATCCTCGTCGACTCCTCTGTACTCGCTCGTAAGCTCGGCGTGAGGTATAAAGAACAAATCGGGCGTCGTTTCTTCGTTAAACGGAGAACATGTATAGTCGGTCGCCACAAAAAAGAAGGGAAAATCAGGCGCATATTTGCGCTTAATGCGCGTCATCGCTTCGGCAGGGAAAAGGTGAGTGCACACTACCGCGTCGATATTATTTTCAACTATGTATTTATAAATAACTTTTGCGTATTTAATATTGAAAATATATATCGGTGAATGTCCGCCGGGGTGACTTATGAGCGAAGCGACAGAGTATGCCGCGCCGAACAGCCAGGAAAGGCGCAATACTATAAAAGAGTATATGCGCGCGGCCTGTTTGGTTCTCTTCTTATTTATGAGAGAATGCATGTCTATAAGCTCGCACTCGTCTCCTGAATTTTCAAAAGCCTCTTTTACTGCCTTGGCGGCGGAATTATGTCCGCCGCCGGTAGAGCAGGACAGTACTAATACTTTCATATTAAATCAGCAATCTCATAAATGAGCTTTTGGGACTTTTCCCAGCCTATGCAGGGGTCGGTAATAGATTTGCCGAAGACTCCCTCTCCGATTTTCTGACATCCGTCCTCGATATAGCTTTCAATCATAAAGCCTTTGAGCATTTTGCGTATGTCGGAGTTGTGACGTGCGGAGTGAAGAACTTCTTTACAGATTCTGGGTTGCTCGAGGGGTTTTTTGCCCGAGTTTGCGTGGTTTGCATCAACTACGAGAGCAATATTCTCGAGTCCTGCGCTTGAATAGCGCTCATAGAGATATTCGAGGTCTTCGTAGTGGTAGTTCGGCAGAGACTGTCCGTGCTTGTTTACATATCCGCGAAGGATAGCGTGAGCGAGAGGGTTGCCGCTTGTAGTTACGTCCCATCCTCTGTAAATAAAGTTATGTGAGTGCTGTGCCGCTTTTATCGAGTTTATCATAACCGAGATGTCGCCGCCCGTCGGGTTCTTCATACCGACAGGAACGTCAATTCCCGAGGAGACGAGCCTGTGCTCCTGGTTTTCGACAGAGCGTGCGCCTATCGCAACGTAAGATATGAGGTCAGACAAATATCTGTGGTTTGAGGGGTAGAGCATTTCATCTGCCGACGAAAGTCCTGTTTCGTGCAGACATCTTGTATGAAGCTCACGGATAGCGAGGATGCCGTTGTAAACATCGGGCTTTTCCTCCGGGTTGGGCTGGTGAACCATACCCTTGTATCCGTCGCCGGTTGTTCTGGGCTTGTTTGTATAAATTCTCGGTATAAGAACGAGCTTGTCTTTAACCTCATCCTGAACTCTTTTAAGGCGGTGTATATATTCCATTACCGGTTCTTCTGCGTCGGCAGAACAAGGCCCTATGATGAGTACGAGCTTGTCGCTTTCTCCCGTGAACACTTTTTTGATTTCTTCATCACGTGCGGCCTTGACGGCAATATCCTGTTCGGTAAGCGGATATTTTTCCTTAGTTTCCTTCGGGATAGGCAGTTTACGGGCAAAATCCATTCCCATATGTGTATTCTCCTTTGGTAAATTACAGTTTGTTTACGATGTCGTTGGTATCGGTTGCTATCATAAGCTCCTCGTCGGTGGGTATAACGTAAACTTTTACCTTTGACTTTTCGGTTGAAAGCTCAACGATATTTGGCTGACGAAGTATCTTCGAGTTAAGCTCAAAGTCGATATCTATACCGAAATATTCCATGCCGCGGCATACACGGTCGCGAAGCTCGGGGTTGTTTTCGCCCATTCCGGCGGTGAATACTACCGCGTCAAGGCCGTTCATTGCGGCGGCATAAGCGCCGATGTATTTTTTGACCTGATATGCGAGGATGCTCGCGGTTAAAAGCGCCTGTTTGTCGCCCTTGAGTATTGCCGCTTCGATGTCACGGCTGTCGGAGGAAATTTCGGACACGCCGATAAAACCGCATTCCTTGTTCATGTATTCGTTCATCTGCGCAGGGGTGAGACCTTCGCGCTCCATGATAAACGTAACTATTGCAGGGTCGATAGAACCGCAGCGTGTTCCCATCATAAGACCGTCAAGGGGGGTGAAGCCCATTGTCGTGTCGATTACCTTTCCGTCCTTAACCGCGGAAATAGACGAGCCGTTTCCTATGTGGCAGGTAACTATTTTCGTTCCTTCGGCAACTCCGCCGAGAAGCTCAATCATCTTTTTTGCGACAAAACGGTGGGATGTGCCGTGTGCGCCGTAACGTCTTATATTGTATTTATCAGCGATCTTTTTTGATATACCGTATGTATATGCGTAATCGGGCATTGTCTGGTGGAATGCCGTGTCAAAAACGAGAACCTGCGGTACTCCGGGCATAACCGAGGTACAGCCCTCTATTCCCATGATTGCCGGTTTGGTATGCAAGGGAGCGAAGTCAACACACTTCGCGAGCTTTTCCATAACGTCGTCTGTTACGAGACAGCTTTCAAAGAAGTAGGGTCCGCCGTGGACAACTCTGTGGCCAACTGCGCCTATTTCAGACATATCGGAAATGCAGTTATTTTCCTTGTCGGTGAGCGTTTCAACTACAGCCTTCATTGCGTCTTCATGTGTTTTGAGGGGCAGATCCTTTTTGATTTTATCTCCGTTCGGTTTTTTGTGCTCAATAAGGCTTCCTTCTCCGCCGATTCTCTCGCAAATACCCTTGCCGAGTACCGTGCCGTTGTCCATATCAAAAAGCTGATATTTTAGGGAAGAGCTTCCTGCATTAACAACCAATACTTTCATTTATAAGTCCTCCGTGTTTGACTTTTGTTTTTTTAAATGATAAAATATATTATACTATAT
>CAMGCN010000095.1 GCA_946040935.1 uncultured Clostridia bacterium
GCTCTTGCACATATTCCTCTTACATTCGAGAGGGAAAGCGCGTTTGCCGCCTTTTCTATAAATGCGACTTTTTTCGCCGTGGCGTCAAGAGAAAAAACAGTTATGTCGGGGCGTACTGCCGCAATGGGCAGAGTGGGAAAACCGCCGCCTGCTCCGACGTCGAGAACCTTTGCTCCCTCGGGGATGTATTTTTCCAGCATAAGGCAGTCGGCAAAGTGACGGTATGCTATACCCTCGTCGTCCTCTATCGCGGTGAGATTGTATTTCTTATTCTCTTCCTTGAGAATTTCACATAAAAGAGAAAATTTTTCTTTATACTGCTCAAAACGCTCTAAAGAGTTGTCGCCCAGCGCTTTTGAAAAAACGTTCATTTCCTGCCTCCGAGGTATATGAGCAAAACCGATATGTCAGCGGGAGAAACGCCGCTTATCCGAGACGCCTGACCTATATTTTCGGGTTTTATTTTGTCGAGCTTTTGTCTCGCCTCGAGCCTGAGACCTTTTATTTCCGAGTAGTTTATATCACGGGGGAGCAGTTTCTTTTCCATTTTATTGAATTTCTCTACCTGCGCCGCCTGGCGTTTGATATATCCTGCATATTTGCACTCTACCTCGACGGTGAACGCTTCGCTTTTACTTAATGCGGGGCGTTCCTTGTCGATCGGGGCGAGCGCTTCATAGGTTATTTCAGGCCGGCGCAAGAGGTCGGCGAGCTTGCATCCGCTCTCAAGGGGTGTGCTTTTGCACTCATCGAGCACAGCCTCAACCTCTGCCGTCGGGCCGATATTGGTTTTTTCAAGGCGTTTTATCTCGCACTCTATTCGTTCCTGCTTTTCTTTGAAAGCCTTCCAACGCTCATCGTTTATAAGTCCGACTCTTCTGCCGTAAGGAGTCAGACGCCTGTCTGCGTTGTCCTGACGGAGCATGAGACGGTATTCGCTCCTGCTCGTCATAACCCGGTATGGCTCGTTCGTTCCTTTTGTTACAAGGTCGTCTATCAGCATACCTATATATGATGTGTCACGGCCGAGGGTAAGTTCTTCCTGCCCCTTGAGCTTTGCAGCCGCGTTTATTCCCGCAACGATGCCTTGCGCCGCGGCCTCCTCATATCCCGATGTGCCGTTAAACTGTCCTGCGCCGTAGAGGCCGGAAATCTTCTTAAATTCAAGCGTGTGATAAAGCTGGGTAGGATCTATACAGTCGTACTCTATCGCGTATGCCGTCCTCATGACACGCGCGTTTTCAAAGCCTTTAAGCGAGTGGAGCATCTGCATCTGCACCTCCTCGGGCATAGAGGAGGAAAATCCCTGCAGATACATTTCCTTTGTGTGACGTCCCATCGGCTCGACAAAAAGCTGATGTCTCGGCTTGTCGGAAAAGCGTACCACTTTATCCTCTATCGACGGGCAGTAGCGCGGTCCAGTGCCGTGTATTTTGCCCGAATATATGGGCGAACGGTCGAGGTTTTGACGTATTATCTCATGTGTTTTCTCGTTTGTATATACTATATGGCAGGGAAGCTGGGATATCCTGTTCAGCTCTTCTCTGTCGGTGAGAGCCGAGTAGGGGGTTATATCTTTTTCTCCCGTTTGCTCTTCAAGAGAAGAAAAGTCTATCGAGTCGCGGTGTATGCGAGGGGGCGTTCCCGTCTTAAAACGCCGCAGGGTTATACCCTCACGCTCGAGAGCCGCCGAGAGAGAGTTTGCAGGCAACATTCCGTCAGGACCTGACTTTATTGTTTTCTCGCCTATTATCACTTCTCCGCGCAGGTATGTTCCGCAGCAGAGTATAGCGGCACGGCATTTCCACACCGCGCCGAGCGAGGTGACGACGGCGGCTATTTTTCCGTTTTCCACCTTAATATCGCATATTTCCGCCTGGACCAGCTCGAGATTTTTCGTGTTTTCGATAGTTTCTTTAATTATTCCGGAATACAGGCGGCGGTCTGCCTGCACTCTTTTTGAGTGGACGGCAGGACCTTTTCCGAGGTTGAGAGTGCGCGACTGAATAGTTGCCTTGTCCGCGGCGTAGCCCATTTCACCGCCGAGCGCGTCTATCTCAAAAACCAAGTGTCCCTTTCCCGTTCCGCCTATGGCGGGATTACAGGGCATATTCGCCACCGCGTCGAGATTTATGGTAAACAGCGCGACAGAAAGGCCGAGACGCGCGCAGGCAAGCGCCGCTTCGACGCCTGCGTGTCCTGCGCCTACCACGGCACAGTCTATTTCTTTGTAAAAATACTCTTTTATCATTTTGAAATATATCCGAGGGCGTAAGCTACCGCAAACGCGGCTATCAGCGCGAATATTATGAGGGTTACTATTCTTATTATTATATCTTTCATTTGTGGTATTTGCCTCCCGAATTTATGTTGAATGCCCGATATAGCTGTTCGAGCAGAATAACACGCATGAGCTGGTGGGGAAAGGTCATTTTTGAAAAGGAAATGCGTCTGTCGCACGCGGCTTTGACCTCTTCGGGAAGTCCGTCCGACGCGCCGATGACAAACTGAATATGGGATTCGCCCGACACCGCAAAATTTGAAAGCTCCTTTGCAAATTCCTCGCTTGATATTTCCTTTCCCTCAACGCAAAGGGCAATTTTCAGCGCACGCCGTGAAAGCAGAGGGATAATATCGCTGTTCCCGCGGAAAGAGAGATTATGCAGATTACAGTATGCGCTAAGGCGTTTTTCATACTCGGCGCATGCCTCGCGCAGATATTTTTCCTTAAGAGTTCCGACTGAAATTATATCTACCCGTATCATATTATCTCCGTTGCGGCTACGCACACGTTTGCGGAAAGGTTTTTTTGTTCCAACCGCGCCTTTACCGTGTTTCCGGCAAGGTCAGGCGTGTTGTTTTCCTTTGAAAGATGAGCGAGGATGAAATCCTCTGTCCCGTGAGAGGCGAGAAAAGCGCAAAAAGCCGCGCAGTCGTCATTAGACAGGTGACCTTCTTTTGATAAAATCCTATCCTTGAGATATCTCGGGTAGGAACCGCGCCTGAGCATGCTAATATCGTGGTTGCACTCGATGAGCACTCTGCGGCTTCCGGCGAGAGCATATACCGCCTCGTCGGTGACATAGCCCGTGTCGGTCATTACCGAGACTTTTTCCCCCTCTTTTTCAAAGGTATATCCCACACAGCACGCCGTGTCGTGAGAGAGGGGAAAGCTCTTTACCGTAAGGTCTCCCACATTTACAGTGAAAACCACGTCGTGCGTGACGGCCGGTATCCCGAAAGGGAGCGCATGAAACGACGGACGGGTTATGTGTACGGGGATATTTCGCTTATTGCAAAGCACCCTCAAGCCGGATGTGTGGTCGCTGTGTTCATGTGTTATAAAAACCGCGTCGATTTCATCTATGTCCGTTTCGCATAAGGAAAGGGCGCGCACTATCCTGCGCGCGCATACGCCCGCGTCAACGAGGATTTTCGCCCCTTCGCTTTCTATGTATGTGCAGTTTCCGCCGCTTCCCGAAAAAAGCGGCGTGATTTTAATCCCGTTCATTTGCCTTATATCATTTCGTCGACTGCGAGGCCGCCGTAGGGGCGGACGGTCAGGCATACGCATGAGCCCTCGCCGAACACACTGTCCATCGCGCTTTTGAGCGCGGGCACATCCTCGTCCCTTGCAAACACCTGTATAGTACCGGCAAATCCGCCGCCGTGAACACGGCAGGCCGCAGGCTTTCCTATAAGAGTTTGCTCTGCGACTGCGAGCGCGAGGGAAAGTCCCTGTTCGTCTACGTTTGAGGTTGTATATACATTCTGCAAATACTTAAACGAAGAGTTGCCGCTTTCCGTCACTCCCTGCAAAAAACCGTTTATGTCATGAGCCTTTACTGCGTCGCGTATCTTGTCGACGCGTGCGTTTTCGGTTATATAGTGTATCGCGCGGCAAACGGCGCGGTCGCTCGTTTTTTCGCGGAGCTCCTTTGCGTTTGAAATTATATCGTTATAGCTCACGTCACGCAGTACGTCTTTACCGAAGAATGCGGCTACTTTTTTCATCTCCTCGGGAATTGAGGCGTAATCGTCGGTCAGATCCGAGTGATTTCCGCCGGTATTGACAATGCAGAGGTTGTAGCCGTATGACGAAAGGTCAAAGTCAAGCTTTTCAACCGAGGGATTTTTCGGGTCGGCAAAGTCAATTGCGACTATGCCTCCGTATATGCACGCAACCTGGTCGAGAAGACCGCAGGGCTTGTCGTAAAATTCGTTTTCCGCGTACTGTCCGATTTTTGCGATCTCCATACAGTCTGCCTTGCCGTTATTGTAGAGATGGTTTTGTATGGTACCTATCATATCTTCAAATGCGGCGGAGGAGGAAAGCCCCGACGCCTTAAATACATTTGACGTGGTATATGCGTCAAAACCGCCGATCTTATATCCGCGCTCACAAAAGCCTTTGCACACGCCGGCTATCATCAGCGCGCTCTTGCGGTATTTATCCTTTGCGAGGTCGTTTATATCTACCGTGTCCATCTGAAAGCCTTTGCTTTTAACATTTACTATTCCGTTATCGCTTTTTGAAACAACGGCGATTATGTCAAGGTTGATGGACGCGGCAAGCACCTTTCCGTAGTTATGGTCTGTGTGGTTTCCCGCTATCTCGCTTCTTCCCGAAACGGAAAATACGCGCATGTCCCGCTCGCTGTTATAGATTTTGCCAAACTCTTCAATACACTCAAGGTAACGCTCTCTTTGGGCGCTTATTTGTTCTTTTCCGTAAAGAGTGGTGAAAATTCTGTCAAATTTTCCGTTTTTTATTGACTCTATAAGTTCGTTTGCTTTCATAGCGTTCTCCTTTAATAACACAGTTGAGCATTTACGGATTGCAGATAAAGCTCCGCTCGCTCTTTGCATATTTTCTCGTTGGTATGGTCTTGAAAAACTTGTTCCGCTTTTTATAAAAGCTCTGAAAACATCCTTTTTCAGATGAAAGAGCTCAATTCTCTTCATTATATATTCTATCACAAATGTATAGGAAAGTAAACAAAAAAGAACCTTTTCTCTCGGAAAAAGTTCTTCGTTAAAAACAAGTAATATTTGCCCTGCGGAAAGCGGAGGCGGTGCATATGTGTGATATTTTGCGCCTTATTACTTTCCTAACTCAAGTGAGCGTTTTTTGCAGGCGGCATAACCCTTTTCCACCGCCGATATAAAGCCGCCGTCGGTCATCGCGCCTATCGCCGCTTCGGTCGTTCCGCCCTTGCTGGTGACTTTCCGTCTTATCT
>CAMGCN010000096.1 GCA_946040935.1 uncultured Clostridia bacterium
AGCGTAGCGTCTCGTGGGCTCGGAGATGTGTATAAGAGACAGACGCACAACTGCACTATCTCCGAGTTCGGCGTGTGAATAACACTTGTGCCCTCTCCCTCGATAAATCCTGCGACTGTTTCCGTTGCCTCATCAAGGGAAACATTATCAAAATTCACTCCGCGTATTGAAATCTTATCACTCATTCTATGTCTCCGAATAGTATTTTACTGTTGTATTTGATTTTATCATACCGCGTTGATTTTTTCAAGAATATTTGTTACAATATAGCTATGAAACACGTTGAAATATATACCGACGGCGCGTGCAGCGGAAATCCCGGCGCGGGCGGATACGGCGCAATTATCGTATATAAAGGAAAAGAAAAAGTCCTTTCGGGCGCACAGGAGCAGACAACAAACAACCGCATGGAGCTTACCGCGGTTATCGCCGCGCTTGAAGCGCTCAAAGAACCGTGCGAGGTCACGCTCTCATCCGATTCCAAATACGTCGTCGACGGAATAACAAAAGGATGGGCAAAGTCGTGGAAAGCACACGGATGGAAAAAAGCGGATAAAAAACCCGCTCTCAACGTCGACTTGTGGGAAAGACTGCTCAAGCTTGTCGAGATACACAAGGTTGAGTTTATCTGGATAAAAGGACACGACGGTCACCCTTACAACGAAAGGTGCGACCGCCTCGCCGTAGGAGAGTACGAAAAACTGAAATGAAAGAATGTCGGCACAGGCAGTGGGACAAGCGGTGGGAGCCAACCCCGTTTCTATCATCATACCCTGCCACCGCGTATTAGGCGTAAACGGAAATCTGACGGGATATTCGGGAGGTTTAGACAAAAAAACAGCCCTGCTGAAGCACGAGCAGAGACTGTTAAAAATCCAAACGTGAAATTACCGCAAAAACCACAGCGGTGACAATAAGCGCCGCGGCAGATATAATACAGAGAATATTGTTTTCAAAAATAAACAGGAAAACAGAAAGAATAAGATTCAACACGCCGAAAATCAGTTGAAGAATTCCGCTGATTTTCGCCGTTTTTTCTCCGCATCTTCCTTCACGGTAGCGGCGCATAAGCGAGTACTCAAGAAAAGCCGCCTTCTGAAAGCCGAAAGCGAAAAGTCCTATTCCGGTTATAATCTGGATAAGCGCAAGAGTTTTCATTTTACTTACCGGACGTTATACGTCTTTTTTTATATATTTTATATGCTCGTAGCTGTCAGCGCTTGCGTCGCACATCTGATTATATACAGCGTCACGCATTGCCTTTCTCGCTTCACTTTTTGGAAGGCTTTTGTCGGGGTAAATCGGCTCGCCGATGTAAACCGTAATTTTCGGAGGCAAAATCGACGGCACCGCGCTTTTTTTATACGTAACAGTGTACGGCACCGCGGGAACACCGAAACTGACGGGATAGGAAAATGAATTGTCCGGGAAAGGGCGTATCTTGTTATAATACGGCCATATATGCGCCTCGGGATATATGGCGACCGCGCGCCCCTTTTCTATCCTTTTATGCAAAATGTCGGAAAAGGAACGCATAGTTGCAAGAGATGAAGGAAGCGGAAGGGCGCCGAGCATTTTCACAATGTTTTTCAGCCCGAAAATCGAAACCGCGTCATCGCGCGTTATTACGTCACAGCGCTTGGGAAAAGATACAAGCGTAGGCAAAAAAGCGTCAATGACGTTTTGAGTATGATTTCCGTATAAAAAACACCCTCCGTCAACCGTACGAAGCACGCGTCTGTTCTTTATCTTAACACGCCGAACCACACGGCAGTAAAAAAAGACGACAGGCGTCGCAATAACACGGTAAAGTCCCCACGCAACAACCTTTTTTACTCCTTGCACGTCATAACAATAATCGTCGGAAACAGGGCGAGCTTTTATGCTGTCGCGCGTTGCGGCAAAATCATCGTTTATTTCATCCGTATAATAAATCGTTTTTCTTTTCATATCCAGAGAAATTATATAATGTTTTAGCATTTTTTTCAAGAGTTACAACAAAAAACCGGGAAAAACAGGCGTATGACAACAAAAACACGCTTTTTTCCGTATATTTTTAAGTTATGCTTGCAATAAGTCATAAAATATGATAAAATCCTATGGGTGATTTTTATGAAATATGATGTAGTTATAATCGGCGCAGGTCCTTCGGGAATTTTCACCGCGCTTGAAATGCTGAAAAAAGGCACAGATAAAAAAGTAATAATCGTCGAAAAGGGCAAACCTATCGAAAAACGTTCCTGCCCAAAAGCGAAAACAGGCAAATGCGTAAACTGCAAGCCATACTGCCAGATTACCACGGGATTTTCGGGAGCGGGCGCGTTTTCAGACGGCAAGCTCTCACTGAACTGTGAAGTCGGCGGAGACCTGCCCGTGCTCCTCGGAGAAGAAAAGGTACAGGAAATTATCGATTATACCGACACAATCTACCTTGAATTCGGCGCAGACTCGAAAATCGAGGGTGTTTCAAATCCTGAAAAAGTCAAAGAAATAAGAAAAAAAGCAATAAACGCAGGGCTCAAACTCGTTGACTGTCCTATACGCCACCTCGGCACAGAGAGGGCGCACACTCTTTACAGAGACATTGAGGAATATCTCATTGACCACGGTGTGGAAATCATGTTCTACTGCGACTGCACAGACCTCATTATAGAGGACGAGGTCTGCATCGGCGCAAAATTCAAGGATACCGAGTCAGGCGAAGAATTTACTCTATACGGCGATGACATTGTAGTGGCAACGGGACGAAAAGGCGCCGACTGGTTAGAGGGACTTTGCGTTTCACACGGGATTTCCCATCAGCCGGGTACTGTCGATATCGGCGTGCGCGTAGAGGTGAGAAACGAGATTATGGAGGAGATAAACGATGTACTCTATGAGTCAAAGCTCATCGGTTATCCCGCCCCCTTCAAAAACAAGGTGCGTACATTCTGCCAAAACCCCGGCGGATTTGTCAGCCAGGAAAACTATGACAACAACCTCGCTGTCGTAAACGGTCACAGCTATAAAGACACAAAGAGCAACAACACTAACGTCGCCATACTCTGCTCACACAATTTCACCTATCCCTTCAATCAGCCGATAGCATACGCGCAAAAGGTGGGCGAGCTCACCAACATGCTGGCAAACGGGCAGATACTCGTTCAGCGTTTCGGCGACATTCTCGACGGCAAGCGCACATGGGAAAAGGAGCTTTCACAGTCAAATGTAAAGCCCACTATACCCGACGCGGTCGCAGGCGACATAACAGCGGCTATGCCCTACCGTGCGATGACCAACATAATCAACTTTATTAAGGCTATGGACGTTGCCATCCCCGGTTTCGCGTCTTACGAAACGCTCCTCTATTCACCTGAGCTTAAGTTTTACTCAAACAGAGTAAAAATGGATGAAAACCTCAACACAAACATAAAAGGTCTGCACTGCTTAGGCGACAGTTCGGGCTGGACAAGAGGACTGATGATGGCGTCCGCCATGGGCGTTATCATGGGCAGAATTCTCGCTTGACAAAACTATTATATAATGGTATACTGATACAAGATAAAAATACGGAGAAATAAATGATTACTGATATTTCGGTTTTTGCATATCGCTATTACTTTTACTTTAAGCTCTCAAAGTAAAAGCGATTTGTGCCGCCGATTTATTGCAACAATGTATTTGCAGGACCGCACAGATTGCTGTGCGGTCTTATTATTTCAGGAGATTAAACTATGATAGCGGTTTTGAAAAAAGGCGTAAGCGAAGCGCAAATTGAAAGTCTCACTAAATGGTTTGAGTCAAAGGGACTTTCGGTTCACCTCTCAAAAGGCGATACGACGACAATAATGGGACTTGTCGGCGATACGAGCACTGTCGATACCGAGCTCATCGAAGGACTTGACACGGTAGAAAGAGTAACGAGAATCACCGAGCCGTTCAAAAAAGCAAACAGGAAATTTCATCCTCAAAACACGGTAATAGATATAAATTCAACAAAGATAGGCGCGGGCGACATTTCATTCATTGCCGAGCTTGATCCTTTCTTTTCCGGAAACGAGGCAAAAGAAGCAGCGGTCGCGGCAAAAGATGCAGGCGCGCAAATGCTGTTTTTCGGTGCGGCGGGAGCAAAATACTCTCCTTATTCGGGCGCGCGCGAAATACGCGATATAAAGGAAACGCTGAATATCATAAAGAAACATGTTGAAATACCCATAGCGCTCGAGCTTACGAGCGTGCAGGACGAGACATCGTTCGACGCGGCGGACGTTATAGCCGTCGGTGCGGCGAACATGCAGAATTTTGAGTTGCTGCGTGAAATAGGAAAGACCGACAAGCCCGTCATACTCAAACGCTCTCTCGCAGGCACTTTAGAAGAGCTGCTTGTGAGCGCGGAGCATGTTATGGCAGGAGGAAACGAAAAAGTCATACTGTGCGAAAGAGGCATACGCACATTTGAAAAATACACGAAAAACACGCTCGACCTTTCGGCGATACCCGTACTTCACGAGCTTTCGCACCTTCCCGTAATCGCCGATATATCCCATGCGACGGGTGACGCGAAATTGGCGCTTCCCATGGCGTGTGCGGCGGCGGCGTGCGGCGCAGACGGCATCATGCTCGAGCTTAAGACGGGCGATTCCCTCTCGCGTACAGACGCGGTGAGTGAAAAGACATTTAACGATATTTCGGAAAAGGCAAAGAAAATCAGAGAGGTTATAAAAAAGTGACAGTCGGAATAGCGGGACTCGGACTTATCGGCGGTTCGCTCGCAAAAGCATATAAAGAAAAAGGACACACTGTCCTCGGATATGACAAAGACGAAAGCATCAACTCTTTCGCTGTAATGTCGGGTGCCATGGACCGTGTGCTGACAAAGGATAATGCAAAGGAATGCGACGTTATTTTCATAGCGCTCTTCCCTGTCGTCGCAATTTCATTTTTCAAGGAATGGGCAGACTGCATAAGCCCCGAAACATTGGTCATAGACTGCTGCGGCACAAAGGAAATGGTATGTGAACAGTGCTTCAAAACAGCAGAAGAACACGGACTCACTTTTGTCGGGGGACACCCCATGGCAGGCACGCATAAAACAGGTTTTAAGGCGAGCCGTTCAAACCTCTTTAACGGTGCGTCTATGGTCATAGTGCCTCCCAGATACGACGATATAGAATTTCTCGAAAAGATAAAGGAGTGTTTACTGCCTGCCGGCTTCGGGAAGATCACCGTTACGACAGCGAGCGA
>CAMGCN010000097.1 GCA_946040935.1 uncultured Clostridia bacterium
GAAGGCAATAAAACTATGCGTAGCATAATAAAACTGCTTTAGCAATATCACTCGCCGTAAGGCGAATAAAACTGCCCAAGTGTCCTTTAGAACACTTGGGCAAGTCTGCGGCGGATATTTTCGGCTGAAATTCCGCTTTGTCGCTTGATATATTATAAACCGCCTCCTTGATTTTATCGGCACGGTATGATACAATAGCAAGTAAACAAAAAGAACGGGGGTGACCGATTTACCGTGAATATAACAGAATATCTCGACCTCGCGGCAGAAAAATTTCCTGATAAAATCGCCTTGAGCGATAAAAGCAGAGCTTTTGATTACCGCACATTGCTAAATCGTGTAAATTCCGTTTCCGCTTTTCTCTTTGAAAAAATAGGTACGGGAAAGTCTGTGCTTGTGGGAATAAGCAGAAGCGTTGAAAGCGTCGTTTTGTTTTTAGGCGTTGCAAAAAGCGGAAATTTCTTTGTCCCCGTTGATTTTTCTCTGCCTGCCGGCAGAATAACGCAGATGAAAGAGACTGTCTCCCCCTCTGCCTGCCTTTTGGCAAACGAAAGGGCAAAAGTGCCTTTTTCCGACATACCCGTATATCCGGGCACAGAAGCGATGAGCTTTGAGTGCGACGGCTTTGAAGCAGTCGGCGGCGGAAACGATCCCCTTTATTGCATTTTTACATCAGGCTCGACGGGCATTCCCAAGGGAGTTTTGAAATCCCACAAAAGCGTCGAAATTATGACCGAGTGCTTTTCGCGCGAATTCGGATTTGATTCGGAAAGAATATTCGGAAATCAGTGTCCCTTTGACTTTGATGTATCATATAAAGACATTTTTTCAACCATAAGAAACGGCGCGGAGCTTCATATCCTTGAAAAGACGCTGTTTTCATTTCCCGCCATGCTGACAGAGCGGCTGAACGAACGGAAAATTAACACTCTCTTATGGTCGGTTTCGGCGATGAAAATCGCAAGTTCGCTCGGCGCTTTTTCAGAGGGAGCGCCAAAGTATCTTAAGCAGGTAATGTTTTCGGGCGAGGTTATGCCGACGGGCGTACTCTCCGACTGGAGAAAAAACTGCCCCGACGCCGAGTTTGTCAATCTCTACGGTCCTACCGAAATCGCATATAACTGCACATTTTACCGCGTGAAGGGAGAATACACAGGCGCACTTCCTGCAGGTAAGGCTTTTGACGGAACGGAGGTATTCCTCTTTGACAAGGGCGAGATAACTTCACCCGGAATAACAGGCGAAATATACATAAAGAGTCCCGGTCTTGCCATGGGATATTACAAAGACAGCGAAAAAACGGCCGCCTCCTTTCCAAACGACCCGAGAACGGGCGAAGGCAGAGTATATAAAACGGGTGACAACGGCGCGTGGAATGAAAACGGCGAGCTTGTTTTCAAGGGCAGAAAAGACTGGCAGATTAAACACATGGGACACAGAATAGAGCTCTCGGAAGTGGAGACTTCCGCCTGTAACCTCGGATATCTCGGCTCTCTTTGCTGTATTTTCGATAAAGAAAGAGACGTCATATGCCTCTTTCACGAGGGCGCGGAGGACAAAAAAGCGGAAATATCAAAAGACCTGCGCCGCGTGCTTCCCTCCTATATGATACCGACTGACATACGGGCGGTAAAAGAGCTGCCGAAAACGAGAACGGGAAAGATAGACAGAAACGCCGTCGCACGGGAATATTTGCAAGAGGAATAATTTCAGCGCCGCTTGATTTTACACATATAGTGTGATAGAATAATTTCGAAAAAACAGCGAGGTGATAAACGCCGATGAAAATATTATCCGACCGAACGGCGGATTACGGCGCACAGGCGAGCGGAAGCGGCGCATACTGCAACTGTTCGGGTTTCCTTTTGTCACTTCCGAAGGACAAAAGCCGCATACTTTACGAGAAGACGGAACAAGGCATACTATTTGCGAAAGACGAGGGAGGGTACTATTCTCTCTTCGCCGTCGGAAAATTTCCCGACGGAATAACTCTTAACCCCCTCGATAAGCCCGTCATATTCACACACGCGCACGGAGATATGCCGACTCTGCACGGTTTCACATTTTTCCGCTCCTCTGCGAGAATGGACGCGAAAAATCTGCCCGAGGTATCGCCTGAAAACGTCACTCCGGCAAGGGAGGAAGACACAGAAGAGATTATGTCTCTTTTGCGTGACTGTATGCCCTTAACCGACGTCCCGAGCCGCGACGAGCTCGTCCGCCTGATCTCTTGCGGCCGGGTATATATAATAAAGGAATGTAATAAAATCTTATCTGTCGTATCCGCAGAGATGCGCGGCAGGCGGTGTATCATCGCCCATGTCGCCTCACACGCAAGCGTTCGCGGAAAAGGATATGCAAAACGCACTCTTCTTTGCGCTATGAACAGTGCAAGGGAGCGAGGAGCGCTCCTATGTACCCTCTGGGTAGATGTGGAAAACAAAAGCGCCGTAAAGCTTTATGAAAAATCAGGATTTTGCAAAATAGGCGTTGAACGCCGTCAATGGAGGATATAAAACTATGGATGAACTTCTTGAAATTCTCACAAATTTAAGACCTGACGTTGATTTTGAAAATGAAACGTCTCTTATAGACTCGGAGATTCTCGACTCGTTCGATATCGTGTCGCTTATCACGGATATCAACGACGCTTTCGGCGTTGAGATTACACCGAGAGACCTCAAGCCTGAAAACTTCAATTCAGCTGACGCGATATATTCGCTTATAAGACGGCTCGAGGAAGAAGAATAAAAATAATCTCATGTCGTTCGTTTCATTCAAATTCTACGTTTTTATTGCCGCCTTTATCCTGCTGTATTACCTCATACCGAAAAAATACAGATGGATAACTATACTTTCCGCGTCGGTTTTTTTCTATATATTCAACGCGGGAAGTCTTTTCCTTATGCTCCTCATAACTGCGGCAAGCACGTTTTTTGCCGCCTTGCGTATAGAAAAAATAAACGGCATAACGAGCGACACACTTACAAAAAAAGAACTGAAAGCAAAGAAAACAAGGAAAAAACGAACGGTCGTTGCCCTCGCCTCTTTGCTTAATTTCGGCTTTCTTGTCACACTTAAATACAAAAGACTTATAATTCCGGGCATGCAGGCTCTCGTCGGGATTTTCGGCTTTGAAATGAAAGATTTTTCATCGTCTCTTCTGATGCCTCTCGGAATTTCTTTTTATACATTTCAGTCGATAGGCTATATCGTAGACGTCTCTCGCGCAGAGGTGAAGGCGCAGAAAAATTTTCTGCATTATCTGACCTTTGTATCTTTCTTTCCGCAGATCGTTCAGGGGCCTATCTCCCGCTATGGCGACCTTGAAAAACAACTGATCGACGGAAACGACTTTGACTATCGCAGGACAAAATTCGGCCTGCAGCTTATCGTATGGGGAGCTTTCAAAAAGCTCGTCATTGCCGACAGAGCCGCAATAGTCGTAAATACGGTGTTCGCAAACTATCCCGAATATACGGGAAAAACTCTTTGGTTAGGTCTTATCTTCTATGCGTTGCAGATATACGCCGACTTTTCGGGCGGAATAGACGTGGCGCGTGGCGTTGCACAGGCGATAGGAGTAAATCTCGAGGAAAACTTCCGCCGCCCATACTTTGCGACATCCGTATCCGACTTTTGGAGAAGATGGCACATCACTCTCGGATCTTGGTGCAGGGACTATGTTTTCTATCCCCTCTCCCTCTCAAAGCCTTTCGGCAAGCTCTCAAAGAAAACCCGAAAAATATTCGGAAACTATATAGGAAAACAACTGCCCGTAATTTTAAGCCAGCTTATTGTATTTATCATCATAGGCATGTGGCACGGTTCCGAGTTCAAATATATAGCTTTCGGCCTTTACCACGGCACGTTTATCATAGGAGGAATTCTCCTTGACGGAGTTTTCAAGAAAATACGTGATACTCTACATATAAAAGACACAAATTTTGCATACCGCGTATTCTGTATCATAAGAACATTTTTTATCGTTACCGTAGGTCGTGTCTTTTCACGCGCAGGCTCTTTTCTCACCGCGGTATCTATGCTCGGCGCGTGTTTTTCGCCAACTCCGACAGGACAGCCCGGGCTGTACGAGCTGGGCGTTGACGAAAAGGGTATGACGGTATTGCTCATTGCGACGCTTATACTTTTTGCCGTAAGCGTAATACAGGAAAGCGGCTATGAAGTCCGTGCCCTCATCGCAAAGTGTCCCCTGCCCGTCCGTTGGATTTTATACATCGCCGGCATAGTCTCAATCCTGATTTACGGCGTTTACGGAAAAGGACTCGAATCAGGCGCGTTCATTTATATGAGGTATTGATATGACGAAGCTAATTATAAAATCGGCAATACTCGTAATATTGATAGCCGTCTTGCTCACCCTGCTATCTCCCTTTTTCATACCCAAATGGGTGGAAGGTCAGGTATCTAACGGCAATTCGTATATGACGACGACAACCGACGGCTTTTTCGCGCTCGAAGAAAATTCCCTCGACATTATTTTTATCGGCTCCTCGCAGATTTTGCGCGGCATAGACCCATGCCTTTTGTATGATGAGTTCGGCATAGAATCCTACCTTCGCGCGACGGTAGTTCAGCCGCCGCAGGTAAGCTACTACTATCTTAAAAACGCTCTGAAAACTCAAAGCCCCGAAACAGTCGTTGCGGACTTCTCGGCTTTATATACCGAATATGACTTTGACGAAAGAGAGGCGTATGTGCGTTATGCGTTTGACACTATGCCCCTCGACCTTGACAAGACAGTCGCTCTTGCCGACATTATAAATAAAAGCAAAGAACAAAGAATCCTCGACTATATTTTCCCGACGGTTTTCTATCATGACAGGTGGAATGAAATAACCGAGTTCGACAAGTTCTACCCCTTTTCAAAGGATAAATCCGATCCTAACAGAGGCAGCATACTTCTCGACGGCTGTATTCCGCAGGAATACACTCCGTACGACGGAAATGCCGAAGAGGGAGAAGCGTACTGCGAAAACTCTCTTTATTGGTATCAGAAGATGATAGACCTCTGTAAAGAAAAAGGTATACGCCTCATAATGCTGCGTACGCCCCGTAACGACTGGAATGAAAACCGTTATATATCCGACAAGGCTCTCGCCGATAATAACGGCGTCGAGTTTATCGACTTCAACCTGACAAGTTATTATAACAAGGCAAAGCTTAATGCAGGCGAGGATTTCTACGACAGA
>CAMGCN010000098.1 GCA_946040935.1 uncultured Clostridia bacterium
ATGTATCTCCTATCGTGATATCCTCCGCTCCGGAAAAGGATACGATATCTCCCGGATATGCCTCGGCAACCTCTTTCTTTGAAAGTCCGTCGAATACATTCAGCGACACTATCCTTGTTCTCACCGATTTGTCGGGATCGTGATAGTTGCACATGACGACTTCACGTCCTGCCTTAAGCACGCCGTTGTCCACTCTGCCTATGCCGATTCTGCCGACATATTCATTATAGTCGATAGAAGAAACGAGCATCTGAAGAGGTGCCGTTTCGTCCCCCTCGGGCGGCTTGATGTATTCGAGTATAGTATCGAAAAGGGGGCGCAAATCCTCGCCCTTTTCGTAAGGGGAAAGGGACGCCGTGCCGTCTCTGCCCGAGCAAAATACCATGGGAGAGTCAAGCTGTTCATCTGTCGCGTCAAGATCAAGAAGCAGCTCGAGCACCTCTTCCTCGACTTCCTCGAGTCTGGCGTCAGGCTTGTCTATTTTATTTATTACGACGATAACTCTGTGATTAAGCGCAAGCGCCTTCTGCAGGACGAAACGTGTCTGGGGCATAGGTCCCTCCGCCGCGTCAACAAGCAAAAGAACGCCGTTAACCATTTTGAGTATTCTCTCCACCTCGCCTCCGAAGTCGGCGTGGCCGGGGGTATCGATTATGTTTATTTTCACGTCGTTGTAGTGAACGGCCGTGTTCTTTGAAAGAATGGTAATTCCCCGCTCTCTTTCAAGATCGTTTGAGTCCATTACTCTCTCTTTGGTCGCCTGATTTTCTCTGTAAACGCCCCCCTGCTTGAGCATCTGATCGACAAGCGTAGTCTTTCCGTGGTCGACATGGGCGATTATGGCGATGTTTCTTAAATCCTCTCTTACCAAAATATAAACCTCTGTTTTTTCACAAAATACATAATAGTATATCACATCCCCTTACCAAATAAAAGATATTTTGATAATTTTTTTGAAAACAAATTGAAAAAACGCTGATATAATTTCGGCAGGGACGCCTTTTGACAAAATTTGGATTCTTTTTCTAACTAATATTGACATACGCAAGAAAATAATATACAATGATGATACAAAAACTAAATGAAATAAAAGGGATTTAGCATGAAGAGAGTTTTTATTAAAAACCTGTTTATGTGCATTTGGGACTTATGCTTTCAGTTGCCGCAATATCCTTTAGCCTTGAGTCTTTTAAGCGCATAAACTATAAAAGGTATGGTTTGTGCGCTTTTTATATTATGATTTTACGAGTTTCGTTTAATACGATTATTAAGGAAGCGAAGATAATGAAAAAAAGTATTCTTAAATTTTGCGTAGTTGCAATATTGTGTACAGCGGTTTTGGCGATAAGCGTCGCCGCTGCCACCGGTAATTTTGGCATTTTGGTGTCGGAAGAAGGAATCGCTGAACGTACAGAGCTTGTGCAAAGTTATGACGTCAAGCTGTTGGCTGACGAAAATATTCATGTAACTTATGATAAATCGCGCAGTGTAAAGGAAGGTTTTGCGGATATTTATAAGGACGAAAAAGGAAACGACTATATCTATAAGAACGGAAAGCTGTCCGGATTTTATTCCAATGAAATTAAGCATCCTGCGACCGACGCCGCCCCTATCGGCAAAGATGCGGCAACGGAGATAGCGGAAAAGTGGCTCGCACGGTTTGCAGAGAGCTCGGACAAATACGAGCTGCAATCCTTTGAAGAAAAAGAGAATTACGGTCAGTATTATATCACATTTGCACGCAAATTAGGTGAAATATTCACGGAACAAAGCGCCGAAATCTCGGTAATGTATGACGGCGGCGTGAAATACGTTTCGATGTTTTGCGACGGCAAGTACGACAATGTTTCAGAGGATATTACCGAGGGTGTAACCGAGGATGAAATCGAAGCCTATGCGAGTGAGCAAATGAGCATTATTTATCCCGACAAGGAAGGCAACTTTAATATGAAGAGCTGCTGTCTTGAACAGGATGAAAACGGTTATTATATCGCCGCCTACGGTGATTTTAATGACAAATTTGAAACCGTGAGGTATGACCTTGAAAATTAAAAGTCTGATATGCCTTCTCATGCTCGCGATCCTTGTTCTTACTTCCTGCGGAGCAAAGGAGCCGGACAATACGTTTCCGGTAAAGCCCGATAGAATAATAGTGGGAACAGGCGGCACAGAAAAAGAAATACTCCCGGGCGACAAGTCGTTTGATAAAATCGTTTCATTTGTAAGAGAGAGAACAGATAAAAGCGAAGCTTTCGGTGTGCTGCTACTTGAAGCATATGATCTTGATACCGGCAAACATATGTCATATGAGTTAAGAGAAAGCCAAACGTTCGTCGAGCTTATATATGACGAATGTAAGGGGCAGATCCTTAATATGAGTCAGTCGGGCGGCGGCTCGGCAGAGGAGGAAAAGGAAATCAAGCGGATTTTCCTATCGCTGACAGGCGATTACCATGACTGCATTTTCATCGGAAAAGATGATAATTACGAAAGCTCCGCAACTCTCGGACTGCTTACCGACAATACCGAGCTAATCACTTATGTTAGTGAGTTAGTCAAATAATATATATGGGGGTACGCTTTTTAATGCGTATCCCTCATTTTTTAATACATAAGTTTTTTCTGTATTGACACAAACTATTTGCGATGATATACTCAAATGCGAGGTGATATTATGATTAATTTCGGAAAAATCACGGGCGCAAAAGCGCAAGGCAACAAAGTTTTCGTTTCTTTTGAAAAGAAAGAGGCGATAATCGAGGTAATATGCGATAGTATTATCAACGTTTTCGTCCCGTTTGACACAAAAGAGCACAATTCAAAAGCGATAGACGGTAACAAGGCAAAAAAGACCGAGTTTACCTTTAGTTTTTCCGGCAATGCCGTCACACTTTCGACGGAAACTGTCACAGCCAAGATATACAAGGATTTGAAAATCGACTTCTATACCGCAAGCGGAGAGATTATCTGCCGTGACTACCGCGGCAAAATGCAAACCCTCGTCCGAATGAGCGAAGCGGACGCCGCGCTGATGGCAAAAGAGGGACACAGAATTCAGCGCGCCGAGTTTGACAAAAAAATAAACGTCGTTAAACGGCTCGAACGGGGCGAGGTGCTCTACGGACTGGGCGACAAGGCCGGCTTCATGGACAAAAGGGGATATGAGTATGTCATGTGGAATACCGACACTACCGCTCACCACGACGAACAGATGCCCTCCCTCTATAAATCCATTCCTTTCTACATTTCAAAGAAAAAGAACGGCAAAAAGTACGGTATATTCTTTGACAACACGCACAAGAGCGTATTCAACATGGGCAAGGACAGTCCCGACTATCTGTGGTACGGAGCAGACGGCGGCAACCTCGACTATTACTTTATCTACGGAACCACCCTCGCCGATATCGTCACCTCTTACACCTATCTGACGGGCAGAGCGCCTCTGCCGCAGAGATGGACGCTGGGTTATCACCAATCCCGCTGGGGATATGTAGACGAAGCGGATGTAAACTACATCTCAAGCTCAATGCGGGAAAACAAAATCCCCTGCGACGCGATACACCTCGACATCGACTACATGGACAACTACAAGATATTCACATGGGACAAAAACAGATATAAAAACCCGAAAAAGACGGTGGATAACCTCCGCAAAAACGGATTTAAGGTTATAAACATCGTCGACCCCGGAATCAAAGTCGAAAAGGACTATGACATATATGAAGAGGGCCTTAAAAAGGGCTTCTTCGCCACCGACAGCAACGGGCTTCCCTATGTCAACGCGGTATGGCCGGGAGATTCTCTCTTCCCCGACTTCGGCTCTCCAGACGTAAGGGAATGGTGGGGTGAAAATCTCCGCTTCTACTCGGATATGGGCACGGCAGGTATCTGGAACGACATGAACGAACCTGCGAACTTCCGCGGAGAGCTCCCCGAGGATGTTGTCTTCACCGACGAAAACCGAAAGACAAATCACGCGGAAATGCACAATGTTTACGGCCACAACATGAGCCGCGCCACCTATGAGGGCATCAAAAAACACACGGGGAAGAGACCTTTTGTCATCACCCGCGCATGCTATGCAGGCTCGCAGAAATACGCCACCGCGTGGACTGGAGACAACAGAAGCGTGTGGGCGCATCTGCGCGCGCTCATACCTCAGCTCTGCTCTCTCGGTATGTGCGGCATGCCGATTGTCGGCACAGATATAGGCGGATTTATGCAGGACACGACTCCCGAGCTTCTGCTCCGCTGGGTTGAGGCGGCGGTGTTCTCACCGCTTTTCAGAAACCATTGCAACAAGGGAAGCAGATATCAGGAGCCCTGGCGTTTCGGCAAGGAAACTCTCGACATTTACCGAAAATTCGTAGAGCTTCGATATGCCTTTATCCCCTATCTTTATGACCTGCTCTTTGAAGAGGAAAAAACAGGTCTTCCCGTTATGCGCCCCCTCGCTCTGCATTATGAAAATGACACAAGAGCGGAAAGGTGCAATAACCAGTTCCTCGTCGGAAAGTCGCTCATGTGCGCACCCGTAATCGAACAGGGCGCTCTCGACCGTTCGGTCTACCTGCCGAAGGGGGAATGGTACGATGTAAACACAGGCAAAAAAATAAAGGGCGGAAAATCTATAGTCGCAAACGCGCCGATAGACACTCTTCCCCTTTATGCAAAAGCAGGCGCTGTCCTCCCGAACTACGAGCCCATGCAGTATATAGGCGAAAAACCGCTTGACACGCTCATACTGCGCGTATTTAAGGGGGAGGGAACATACACCCATTATCAGGACAACGGAGAGGACTTCGCATACCGGGACGGCGGATACAATAAATATGAGTTTACCGTAAGCGGAAACTCTCTGCGCGGCAGACTTACTCACGAGGGCTACGACCGAAAATACAAAAAAATCATCGTCGTTTGCGACGGAAAGAGCACAACCGTCAAAAACACCCAAGACTTTGAAGTAAAGCTTTAAGAATTAACTCACCGCAACATACCGTACTTCATTATCAAATCCGATAATGAAGTACGGTTATCCAAGCTATACCAAAAGACAGCCGAACACACAAAGCCTGCGGCGGATAATTTCGGCTGAAATCTCGCTTTGTCGCTTGATGTATGCGCATACATCTGCGCTCCAAAACAAAATTTCATCTCAAAACTATCTCACCGCAGGGTAGTTTGAAA
>CAMGCN010000099.1 GCA_946040935.1 uncultured Clostridia bacterium
CCGGGAGTATATTCTTCATACTCTGCAATTACAAGAGACGCGGCCGAGATTGCAAGTGTGCCCCTCTTTACCCCGAGGTCTCTCTCGGGCAAGAATACGGCGGCAAGCGTTAACACGGGGGTTGTTTACAGCGCGGCTTTTGCGCTCGACGGATTTATAAAAAAAATCAAGAATAATCTATCTCTTAACGACGTGACAATTTTGGCAACGGGCGGGGGCGCTCCTCTCGTTACGCCGTTATGTGAAGAAAAAATTATAAGAAAGCCTAATCTTACCTGCGACGGCCTTTATCAGATATACCTCAAAAACTGTGCGAACTGATGCTTTGCATCGTTTGTAAATATATTTTACGCTGTATCCTCGTGTGATAAGTAGAGGAACGGCAGTAAGGAGGATTGCCATGAAGGCAAAAAACAAAATTGTACAGTTGACCGAGCTTGCGATACTCACAGCGATAGTCATCGTACTCCAACTCACGGGGGTGGCCATTCGTCTGCCTTTCCTCGCAACACCTATCAGCCTGGTGCTGATACCCATTACCCTGGGCGCAATGATATTGGGCCCGAAAGCCGGCGCTTGGCTGGGATTCGTTTTCGGCGCGGTGGTATTTATCACCTGTGCGATAATGTCCCTTGACCCGTTTACGGCCTATCTCTTCCAAAACAGTCCGATTATGACCGCCTGCATCTGCCTTTTCAAGTCGACTTTCGCAGGTTTATTCTCGGGCCTTGCATTTAAGTACATCAAAATTAAAGGCAAAAATTCTCTTTTTGCCTCGTTTGTCGCAAGCGCAATAACCCCGATAGTCAATACCGGACTTTTTATCCTCGGATGTCTGTGCATAAGCGGCACTATAAACGGGTTTATTTCCTCCGCCGACCTTGGCGTGAGCGCGCCTTATTTTCTTATAATCGGCTGTGCGGGAATTAACTTCCTTTTCGAGTTTGCGGTAAATATGATACTCGCGCCTTCCTTAAACGGGCTATACAAGACAATAACAAAAAGACTGTCTAAATAAATCATAAAATTTCGCCATAGATAATTACAGGAATAATCCCCTCTCCAATGCAGAGGGGATTATTCCTGTTCGTAATATAAACCATAGGTAGAAAGATGAAAGTTCAGTCAAGCTCTTTTATGCCCGTGTACAGTTCATAGTACCTTCCTTTTTGCTTCAAAAGGTCGTCGTGATTTCCGCGTTCTATTATCTCTCCGTGCTCGAGCACCATGATAGCGTCCGCGTTACGGACGGTTGACAGACGGTGAGCGATAACGAATGTCGTTCTGTTTTTCATCAGTCTGTCCATACCGTGCTCTATATGTCTTTCTGTTCTCGTATCAACAGACGATGTAGCCTCGTCAAGCACGAGTATCGGAGCTTTTGAAAGTGCGGCGCGCGCGATATTGAGAAGCTGACGCTGTCCCTGCGAGAGGTTGGCGCCGTCCCCCTCAATCATAGTGTTATAGCCGTCGTTCAGCCGCATGATAAAGGAATGTGCGCTTGCGGTCTTTGCCGCCTCGATAACCTCTTCGTCGGTTGCGTCGAGTCTGCCGTAGCGGATATTTTCCATTATCGTGCCCGTGAACAGATGAGTGTCCTGCAATACCATAGCAACATTTTGTCTTAAATAGTCGCGGTCATAGTCGCGTATATCTATGCCGTCAATCGTGCATTTGCCTTCGTTTATATCATAAAAACGGTTAAGCAGGTTTGTTATCGTCGTTTTTCCCGCGCCGGTCGAGCCGACAAACGCAATCTTCTGCCCTACATGAGCGTAGAGAGAGATGTTCTTTAATATAACTTTATCGAGATTATATCCGAAAGTCACATTATCTAAAACAACCTCACCCTTTATCTCGTTTTTAAGTCCCTTTCCGACATAAACGGGAGCAGGCGTCAGAATCGGTTCTTTATCTCCCGTATTTTTGGGCAGATCCGCCTCCTCGGGCGTAAGGTCCATTATCGAGAACACCCTCTCGGCGCCTGCAAGAGCAGAGAAAATAGTAGATGTCTGCTGGGATATGTTATTTATCGGCATGGAGAACTGACGCGAGTAGTTACAAAATACCGAAAGTCCGCCTACATCAAAGCCGCGGAACAGACATAAAAGTCCGCCTAAACCTGCTGTAACAGCATATGAAATCTGAGAGGTATTACCCATTATCGGCCCCATAATACCGCCGTAGAACTGCGCGTTAAACTGCTTGTCACGCATATCGTCGTTGAGAAGCTCAAACTCCTCCTGGCAGACGTTCTCATGGTTAAAGACCTTAACAACCTTTGAGCCTGTGACAGTCTCCTCAATGTATCCGTTAATGGCGCCGAGCGCCGACTGCTGTGCGCTGTAATACTTGCTCGAACGTTTTGCGATGGCACCGCCGAGAAAAATAAACACAGGTATAAACACAACCGTCACAATCGTGAGGATAATATTCGTATACACCATCATCACAAAAGTTCCTATGAGGGTGACAACGCCCGAAATCAAGCCGGTCACGGTATTATTTATCATGGTATCTATATTGTCAATATCGTTTGTGAAACGGCTCATCAGCTCACCCGTGGTATTTGCGTCAAAGTATCTCACAGGGAGCTGCTGCAGCTTGTCAAACAAGTCGCAGCGAAGCTTTTCAATGGAATTTTGCGATATTGTCATCATCATTCGTCCCTGAACATAGGTCGAAACGATTCCTACGGCGTATACTGCCGAAAGTATGATAAGTATAGTAGCGAGGTTGGCAATTCTCTCTTTGCCCGGTGTTGCGGTATCGGCGACATTATTTATTATAGGCCGCAGTATATACGAGCCGACAAGTGACGTACCCGTAGACGCCGCCATACACAAAAGAACAAAAAACAAGCGCAGTTTATACTTTGCCATATATCCCCAAAGGCGTTTTACCGTGGCGGAAGTGTTTTTCGGCTTGCCTTCGCTTCTGCGATGTCTGCCGGGTCCGCGTCCCGGTCCCGGTCCCATTGGCATTCCCATTCCCTTGCCGGAAGACGCACCGTATTTTGAGTATTGACGCCTTAAATCTTCAAGAGTTCTTTTTCTTGCCATATCATCACGCCCCCTTTCCGTCTGTTTGAGAGTAGTAGATTTCCTTGTACTCCTCGTTGCTCTCAAGCAGTTCGCCGTGTGTACCGACGCCTGTAATTACACCGTCGTCGAGTACCACTATCATATCGGCGTCCATGACCGACGATATACGCTGCGCTATGATTATTTTAGTGCAGTCTCCGAGATCCTCTTTCATCGACTTTCTTATCTGCGCCTCGGTAGCCGTATCAACCGCGCTCGTCGAATCGTCGAGAATGAGAATTTTCGGTTTTTTAAGTATCGCACGAGCTATACAAAGTCTCTGCTTCTGTCCGCCCGAAACATTTACACCGCCCTGCGAAAGGTCTGTATCGTAGCCGTTTGTAAAGGAGGTGACAAATTTGTCCGCCTGCGCGCTTTGTGCGGCGCGAACTATCTCGCTGTCCTCGGCTTCCGGATCGCCCCACAAAAGGTTTTCCCTGACAGAGCCTGAGAAAAGCACATTCTTTTGGAGTACCATACCCACTCCCTCTCGCAGATTATGCAATGAATAATCCTTGACATTAACTCCGTCAACGAGAACTTCTCCCTCATCGCAATCGTAAAGACGCGCTATCATTGAAACGAGGGTGGTCTTTCCGCATCCCGTAGAGCCGATTATGCCGACAGTCGAGTGCGCGGGAATCTTCAGATTGATATTATCGAGAACCTTGCCCTCGCTGTTTTTATAATAGCGGAAAGTAACACCGCGAAATTCAACTTCGCCGTTTTCAACAGTCAGGGTATTGTCTGCCGATTCGTCGGTTATGTCGATTTTTTCATCTAACACCTCACCGATTCGGCGTGCGGACGCCATAGCTCTCGACATCATCATGAACATCATAGTTACCATCATGAGCGACGAGAGAATCTGCGTTATATATGTAACAAACGCCGAGAAGTCGCCTACCGACATACTTGTATTTACAACCATGTTGCCGCCAAACCAAAGTACGGCTATTGTCGTAGCGTTGGTGAAAAAGGTCATAACGGGAGACAGGAGAATCATCATAAGCATAGCGCTTATGCCGGCCTTTTTCAAATTTCCGTTTGATTTTCTGAACTTTGTTTTTTCGTATTCCTCACGCACAAAGCTCTTGACAACCCTTACGTTCGTGATATTCTCCTGAACAGTTGAGTTCAGAGAATCAACCTTTTCCTGCATTATGCCGAAACGTGCAAAACCCTTTTTAACAAATACCGATATGCTCAAAAGAAGAAGCGGTATAGACACACAAAGAACGAGCGTCAGCTTGGGATTCAACACTATCGCCATAATAAGAGCTCCTATGAGCATTCCCGGCGCGCGAAGGCACATACGCAAAAGCATGTTGATAAAGTTCTGCATTTGTGTGATATCGTTTGTCAGCCGCGTAACAAGAGATCCTGTAGAAAACTTATCAATATTTGCAAAAGAGAACTTCTGCACCTTTTTATATACGTCGGAACGCAGGTCGCTTGCGAAATTAACAGACGCTTTTGCTCCGAAGTACGCGCCGCCCACGCCGCCTATCATCATAAGTATTGCACTTAATATCATAGCCGCCATTACCGCCACGATGAAAGGGCCGTTATTCTGTTCAAATATCCTCTGTAAAAACGCGGGCTTTTCCACGCTCGTATCCGTTCCGTAATCGATAATCAAAGCTAAAAGTTTTGGCATTATTATCTCGCCTATTACCTCGACTATCATACACAGAGGCCCTATTATAAAATAAGGTAAATACGGTTTAACGTATTTTAACCATCTTTTCAATGCTCTTCCCTCCAAATATCTTCCGGTTTATCGCTTAAATTTTTCTTTATCCTCTGCAAAAGAGACAAGAGAGTCTCGACCTCGGCCGTACTGAAGCCGCGCACCGCTTCGTCTTCAATTTTTGAGACAAGCGCGGTCGCCTTTTTATCAAACTGCCTTCCCTTTTCTGTCAGGAAAATACGGTTTACCCTTGCGTCGCCTCCGTCGGTTTCCCGTCTCTGTCTCTTATACACATCTGACGCTGCCGACGAAGGCTTAGGTGTA
>CAMGCN010000100.1 GCA_946040935.1 uncultured Clostridia bacterium
GCTGGATTCGAACTTCAATTCGCTGAAGATTATTCTAATGCGGTGATTGTGAATCCTAATTACGATGAAAATATTACCGTGTATGACGATGAATATGAATTTATTGTTTGCTTTTCTTTCCAACATCGTCATTTCGAAGATGATGATGATTTAGTAGATTGGATTCGTAATATCATATCCGGAAACACACTTGCAATTGAATTTTTCAATAATGAGAAGCGCGGTTTTGGCGGCGAGATTGCTGCAGAAGAATTGCAGGATTTATCATATGAAAAACTGGAACATTTTACCGGATATTACGGCCTAACAAAACTGTTTGATGTAGCTGATTCGTTCAAAATCAGGGGTTGGGACAGTAATTACAACTTCGATTATACTATGACTTGTGAAGCAGATGGGAGTATCGCAATTACCCAAGCTTTTGTTGGTATACTTTAAGCATTTCTTCCCTTTCACATTGGCTGAGTTGTACTTTTACAACTTCTCTTACACGAAAAACCTCTTTTGCCTATGTTGGCAAGAGAGGTTTTTTGGTGCTTGAGCTGTTTGCTGATTAGTGATATACTTAGTCTATGAAATCGGAAATGAGGGGATAAGAGTGAAAAAATATTTGCTTCCGCTTATTATGCTGACTGTTTTTGAGACGGTAGCGGTTACGCTGTGGCTGACTCAAGGCAATCTGTTTTATCTGTTCAATTTCAGTTACATAGGAATATCAATCTCTTTGGGAATATTTCTGTATATCAAAAAATATAAGCATGCCCGCCGCGTTGCACAGCTTTTGGTCGGATTATATATGCTGGTTTATTTAGGGTTAATCTGCGGCGAAAATATGCAGCTTGAGGGATTTTGGTACTATCTGTTTACCGGCGTATTTGAAGCCGCCACAATTCACTATGCGGTTGCGAAAATTTTCGGACCGTTAATCTTCGGCAGGGGTTGGTGCGGTTATGCCTGCTGGACGGCAATGATTCTTGATTTTCTCCCTTATAAAGTACCCAAAGCGCCGAGAAAAAAGTTAGGGTGGATAAAGTATATCACCTTTTTAGTTTCTCTTATCTTCGTTTCTGCGCTGTTCCTTGCACATGTAGGCAACATTGAAAAAATCATGTTTTGGGCGTTTATAGTAGGAAATGTTCTGTATTATGCTGTCGGCATAATATTAGCTTTTGTCTTTAAGGATAACCGAGCATTTTGCAAATATATATGCCCGGTCACCGTATTTTTGAAACCCATGAGTTATTTTTCCCTGCTGAGGATTAAGTGTGATAAAAGCAAGTGTATCTCCTGCGGAAAATGCAAAAAGGTGTGTCCGATGGAGGTTGATGTTACGGATAATTCCCGTAAACGTAAAAACGGCACAGAATGTATTCTTTGCTTTGAGTGTGTGAAAAACTGCCCAAAGGACGCGCTGTAAGTCAAGGCGTAAACAGAACGGCAAAGGTTATCAGGACGCTCTGCTAAACCGCACCCCTGAAAATTAATGAAAAGTGTCGGCGGTATTTTAGAAATATTTTTTTCGGTTTGTTTTATGACAGAAATTTTCAGAGGTTAAAGCAAAGGCTTTGTTGCTTTTTTATGATGGCAAATTAACCAAAGTAATCGACAAATTATAGTAAATAATTTACATGGAACTTTATGCTGATTTGTTGACTTAAATGCCGCAGATATGCTATACTTACTGTGCATTGATGTTTTCTGTAACTGGCGGATTAGTGGGTTACCACATGGGAGCAGAAAACTTGAGCGAAACTCTGTTTTCGCTTTCAAAATGTCGACCGCCTGGGCAGACTTCACATTAGTGTAGTCTGCCCGGTTTTTATTTTTCGGCAAGAGAATTTTGTCGATATAGGAGGAAGTATCTTATGAAAAAAGTTGCAGTGATTATGGGCAGCGACAGCGACCTGCCCGTTGTACAGAAAGCTGTTGACGTGCTTCGTGATTTCGGGGTGCCCTTTGAGGTGAGAGTTCTCTCGGCACACAGAACTCCCGACGAGGCTCAGCAGTTCGCAAAAAGTGCGAGAGAGAACGGCTTTGGTGTAATTATCGCCGCCGCAGGAATGGCCGCACACCTTGCAGGTGCATTCGCTGCACACTCTACCCTGCCTGTTATTGGAATACCCGTGAAATCTTCTACCCTTGACGGTGTTGATGCACTCCTTTCTACCATTCAGATGCCTACCGGAATGCCCGTGGCAACTGTTGCGATTAACGGAGCCGCCAACGCCGCCTTGTTGTCTGTTGAGATTCTCTCGGTTTACGAGAAGGAGCTTGAGGAGAAGCTCAGGGCTTACCGCGAAGCAGGTACAAACAAGGTTCTCGAGAAGGACAAAGAAGTGAGAGAAAAGTTCTCTTGCTAAACTGAATCGGTTTATATTTTAATTAAATAAAGAGAGGTACAAAAATCATGAAAAATCTTGTTTACACAGGAAAAACCAAGAACGTATATGCACTTGATAACGGTAACTACGAGTTAAAGTTCAAGGATGACTGCACCGGCAAAGACGGCGTATTCGATCCCGGCGAGAACTCGGTAGGTCTTACTATTGAGGGCGTTGGCAAGGTTAACCTTGAAATGTCCGTTTATTTCTTTGAGCTTATCAAAAAAGCAGGCATCAAGACTCACTATGTTTCCGCTGATATGGATAATGTAACCATGGAGGTTCTCCCCGCAAAGCCCTTCGGTAAGGGACTTGAGGTTATCTGCCGCAAAAAGGCTGTAGGCTCCTTCTATCGCCGTTACAACCAGTATATTGAAGAGGGCGCAGACCTTCCCAACTACGTTGAGATGACCTTTAAGAACGACGCTCTCGGCGATCCCCTTGTTACCGCTGACGGTCTCAACGTCTTAGGTGTTATGAGCTTAAAGCAGTACGACGCAGTTAAAGAGATGACACAGAAGATTACCGACATCGTAGATGCAGAGATGCAGAAGCGCGGAATGGCTCTCTATGATATTAAATTTGAATTCGGTTACGTTGGCGACGAGGTATTCCTCATTGACGAAATCGCTTCCGGCAACATGAGAGTTTACAAGGACGGCCAGTACGTTGACCCCATGGAGCTTTCCCGTCTTTTCTTTGCTTAATGTCTTTCTTTAGAACGGCAAATTAACTAACCAGTATTTTTTCGGAGGTGCCTTAAAGTGGGCGGATTTTTCGGAGTAGTTTCACATCGCGATTGCGCTGTGGATGTGTTCTTCGGCGTTGATTTTCATTCTCATCTCGGTACTGCTCGCGCAGGTATGGCCACTTACTCTCAGGAGGAGGGCTTCCAGCGACATATCCACAACATTGAGAACGCACCCTTTAGAACTAAGTTCGAGGGCGATGTGGACAAGATGAACGGAAAGGTATGTATCGGCTGCATAAGCGACCGCGACCCTCAGCCTTTGCTCATATATTCTCACAACGGTATGTATGCCATAAGCATTATCGGCGTTATCAATAATAAAGAGAAACTGGCAAAAGAGCTCTTAGACGGCGGCAAGGTGCATTTCGGCGCCATGGGCGGCGGCAGAATTAACTCCACAGAGCTTGTGGCTACCCTTATTGACCAAAAGCAAAATGTTGCCGAGGGTATCGCCTATGCTCAGAGCAAGATTGAAGGCTCTCTTTCAATTATGATTATGACCGCTGATGAGGAAATCATAGTTGCCCGTGACGCAAAGGGCAGAATACCCATTATCATCGGCAAGGACGACGACGGCTACTGCGCCAGCTTCGAGAGCTTTGCTTTCAATAAAATGGGCTACAAGAGGGTAAAAGATTTAGGTCCCGGCGAAATTGTCCGTATGACTAAGGACGGTATCGAAACTCTTAAGGCTCCCGGAAAAAATATGAAAATTTGTGCCTTTCTGTGGACTTACTACGGTTATCCCAACTCAAGCTACGAGGGCAAAAACGTAGAGGTTGTCCGTAACAGAAACGGCGAGATAATGGCTCGTGACGAGATGAAAAACGGCAGCTACCCTGATGTTGACTATGTTTGCGGTGTTCCCGATTCGGGAATTGCCCACGCAGTAGGTTATGCAAATGCCGTGGACAAGCCCTTTGCCCGACCCTTTATTAAATACACCCCCACTTGGTCAAGAAGCTTTATGCCTGCAAGCCAGAAGATTCGCGATCACGTGGCAAAAATGAAGCTCATCCCTGTCGAAGACTTAATTCACGATAAAAAGCTGCTCTTTATTGACGACAGTATCGTCAGAGGCACTCAGCTTCGCGGAACAGTTGATTTTCTCTACTCAAACGGTGCCCGCGAGGTACATATGAGATCCGCCTGCCCTCCCATTATGTTCGGCTGTAAGTACCTTAACTTCTCCCGAAACACCTCGGATATGGATTTAATTTGCCGCCGGGTTATCAATGAGCTTGAGGGCGAAGAGGGCATGAATTACATTGACGAGTACATGGACGGTACCACAGAGAGAGGAAAGAAAATGCGTCAGCATATTGCCGATGAAATGGGCTTTAAGTCTCTTGAGTACCAGTCGCTTCCCGGACTTATCGAAGCTATCGGTTTACCTGAGGACATGATTTGCACATATTGTTGGAACGGAAAGGAATAGGACATGAGTAAAAATTCAAAATCTGAAAGCTACGCAGCAGCAGGCGTAGATATTACCGCAGGCTACAAATCCGTAGAGCTTATGAAAGCCCATATCGCAAGAACAAAAAACGAAGGCTGTATTGATGATGTAGGCGGTTTTGGAGGCTGCTTCGGTCTTAATACCGCGGGTATGGAGGAGCCTGTTCTGGTAAGCGGAACGGACGGCTGCGGTACCAAGGTTAAGCTGGCAATTTTAATGGACAAGCACGACACCATAGGTATTGATGCCGTTGCCATGTGCGTAAACGATATTATTTGCTGCGGTGCAAAGCCGCTTTTCTTCCTTGACTATATTGCCTGCGGCAAAAACATTCCCGAGAAAATCGCAAGCATCGTAAGCGGTGTTTGTGAGCTGTCTCTTATACACATCTCCGAGCCCACGAGACGCTACGCTATC
>CAMGCN010000101.1 GCA_946040935.1 uncultured Clostridia bacterium
GATAGCGTAGCGTCTCGTGGGCTCGGAGATGTGTATAAGAGACAGGGAGATCAGTGCGTTGTTCTTTCCTGCGATGTGAAACGGGTGGACGGTAAGTTCACTGTCTTTTCAAAAGGCGGAAGAGAAAACACGGGACTTGACGCTATTCGCTGGATATGCGACGGGGTAAAGCGCGGAGCGGGAGAAATCGTCGTAAATTCAATTGACACAGACGGAGTCTGCGAGGGTTTTGACCTTGAAATGCTGAACGAGGTTTGCTCACGTGTAAACGTCCCCGTTATCGCTTCGGGCGGAGCTGGTTGTACCGACGACTTTGTCAAGCTCTTTAATCAGATACCCAAGATAAGCGCCGGACTTGCCGCTTCTATTTTCCATTTCGGAGAGGTGACGATAAGCGAGCTAAAAAATACTCTTAAAAATAACGGGATACCTGTGAGGTTATAAAAATGATAGATATTAACAAGCTGAAATTTGACGAAAAGGGACTTATCCCCGCGATAGTAACCGATGCAAGGAGCAACGAGGTATTAACCCTTGCTTATATGAACAGAGAGAGCCTTGAAATCTCCCTTGAAAAGAAACTGACATGTTTTTTCAGCCGTTCGAGAAACGAGCTGTGGCTAAAAGGCGAAACAAGCGGAAATTTTCAACACATTGTGAGCATAACTGCAGACTGCGATTATGATGCGCTCCTTGTAAAAGTAAATAAGGACGGCCCTGCATGCCATACCGGTGAGGAAAGCTGTTTCCACAATCCTCTTTTCGGGCAAGAGCCGTTTTCGCTCGACGGACTTGTAAAGCTCATAGAGGGAAGAAAAACCGAAAAAAAGGAAGGCTCTTATACCACATATCTTTTCGAAAAGGGACTCGATAAGATATTGAAAAAGGTCGGTGAGGAAGCAACAGAAGTCATCATCGCAGGAAAAGCGGAGGACAAAAAAGAAACGGTTTATGAGATCGCAGACCTTACATATCATGTTCTCGTTCTCATGATTCAAATGGGAATTTCGCTTGACGATATTTATGACGAACTCGCGTCACGTCATGTTATTGATAAAAAAATCAAACAAGAAAAAATGACACAATGATTATTGAATCAAATATACACACACATACTACATTTTGCGACGGGAAAAACACCCCCGAAGAAATGATAAACGCCGCGATAGACGCTGGCATGAAAACAATAGGTTTCTCCGAACACGCAGGAGTTACTGTCACTAACAGAGCCGGAATGGCGCCCCGAGTTGTAAAGGAGTATAAAAGCGAACTTTTCAGACTCCGTGAGAAATACAAGGGGATAATTGATGTCCTGACAGGTATTGAGCACGAGGCGTACTCCTGCGAAAATTCAGACGATTGGGATTTTGTTATCGGTTCGCTTCATTTTCTTGAAAAGGAGGGAGAGCTTTTCCCCGTCGATTACAGCGCAGACATTTTGAAAAGCTCGGTCGAAAAGTATTACGGCGGCGACTATGACGCTCTTGCATGCGATTATTATGAGACTTTTGCCGATTATATCTGCAGAAAAAAACCGAGCGTTGTCGGGCACTTTGACCTTATTACAAAATACTGCGAGAGGGAGGGAATATTTAGGGAAAAAAGCGATATCTACCGAGAAGCACAAATGAAAGCGCTCGATAAGATACTTTCCCTCGGGATAACGTTTGAAGTAAATACCGGCGCCATAAGCAGAAATTTGCGGACCGCCCCTTATCCCGACGATTTTGTTTTGAGGGAGATTTGCAAAAGGGGAGGAGAGGTTGTAATCTCAAGCGACGCTCACCGTGCAGATACGATAAACTATGCTTTTGATATCGCCCTCGAGCATGTAAAAAACGCCGGGTTTAATAAAATTGTGATTTTTACCGCCGAAGGCAAAAAACATGTCGATATTTAATAAATAAAATTGCCTCAAACGCTTGACACATCGATAAAATAGTGCTACAATACAGATTAATAAATACATTGACGGGAAAAAAGACATATATCTGTTTTTCAGAGAGTCGCCGTTTGCTGAAAGGCGATATTCAGAATATGAGATAACTCCTCCCCGAGTTGCCGTTCGAAAGATCAGTAGAAACGGACGTGTTCCCTCGTTACGGGATATGCGTATATCATACGCAGAAAGCGAGCGCATATGCACTAAGAAGAGTGGTACCGCGGGTGACTTTTACTCGTCTCTTTTATACCCCGAAAGGTATAAAAGAGATTTTTTTATACAACCGAAAGGAAACATATTTTATGAACAGAATGAAGAATGTAGATAAGTACAAAAGACAGTTTTTCCCGGCCGAGGGTGTTACGATGGACTGGAGAAACAAGGACTATATTGACAAAGCTCCCATGTGGTGCAGCGTCGATTTGCGCGACGGAAACCAAGCGCTTATCGTACCTATGAGTCTGGAGGAAAAGCTCGAATTTTTCAAGGTTCTCGTCGATATCGGCTTTAAGGAAATAGAGATAGGATTTCCTGCCGCAAGCGAAACCGAGTATGAGTTCTGCCGCACGCTTATTGAAAACGATATGATTCCCGACGGTGTTGCCATTCAGGTTCTTACTCAGTCAAGAGAGCATATTATAGCAAAAACTTTCCAAGCTATAAAAGGCGCTAAAAATGCCGTAGTTCACCTTTATAATTCTACGTCGGTCGCCCAGAGAGAACAGGTTTTCAAAAAGGATAAAAAAGAGATTATCGACATAGCCTGTTTCGGAGCAAGACTTTGTAAGGAATACAGAGAAAAGACCGAGGGCAACTTCAGATTTGAGTACTCGCCCGAAAGCTTTACGGGAACAGAGCCGGAGTATGCCGCCGAGATATGCAACGCTGTTATTGACGTCTGGCAGCCCACGCCTGATGATAAGGTAATAATAAATTTGCCCGTTACAGTTTCTCACTCAATGCCTCATGTGTATGCAAATCAGGTTGAGTATATGTGCAAGAATCTCAAAGGAAGAGAGAATCTTATAATTTCACTTCATCCCCATAACGACAGAGGATGCGCGATAGCGGACAGCGAGATGGGACTGCTTGCAGGTGCGGACAGAATAGAAGGTACGCTTTTCGGAAACGGAGAACGTACGGGTAATGTGGATATAGTCACCCTCGCGCTGAATATGTATTCGCAGGGCGTAGATCCCGAGCTCGATCTGTCTGATTTGCCTGCGATTACACAGGTTTACGAAAAGGTTACGGGAATGAAGGTATATGAGCGCCAGCCTTACAGCGGCAAGCTCGTTTTCGCGGCGTTCAGCGGCTCCCATCAGGACGCGATTTCCAAAGGAATGAAATGGAGAGAGGAAAAGGATATCTACACATGGACGGTACCTTATCTTCCCATCGACCCGACAGATATCGGCAGAGTATATGAAGCCGACGTCATAAGAATCAACTCACAGTCTGGCAAGGGCGGTATCGGATATATCCTCGAAACACAGTATTCGCACAATCTGCCGCCTAAAATGCGTGAAGATTTCGGCTATCATGTAAAGAGTATTTCCGACCATGAACATAAAGAGCTCAAGCCTGCCGAGGTATATGAGATTTTTGAGCGGGATTACATAAATGTTAAAGGCCGCTTTGAAATACTTGAGGCGCACTTTAAGCAGGAAAACGGAATTACTGCTACTGTAACGGCTCTTTTTGACGGCAAAAAGAGCGAGGTCACAACGGTAGGAAACGGCCGTCTTGACGCGGTAAATAATGCTATACGCTCGATAATCGGCGATATATATACCCTTGACAGCTACACCGAGCAGGCGCTCAGCGAGAAGTCAAACGCTCACGCAGGCGCGTATGTATCAATAAAAATGAATGACGACGGAAAGGTCGTTTGGGGCGCGGGAGTAGACAGCGATATTATAGTCGCTTCGATAAATGCTCTTGTCAGCGCAATAAACAGAAGGATATAAAGGAGTGTGAGGAAGTGAAAATACCCGGTTCACAGATAATTGTTGAAACACTTATAGAACAAGGAACTGATACCGTTTTCGGCTATCCGGGCGGTTCGGTTCTCAATTTATACGATTCTCTTTACCGTTCGCGTGACAGAATAAATCATGTGCTCACGGCGGACGAACAAGGGGCGGCACACGCCGCTGACGGATATTCCCGTTCTACCGGAAAGGTCGGCGTTGTTATTGCCACATCCGGCCCCGGCGCCACAAATCTCGTCACGGGAATCGCTACGGCGATGATGGACTCGGTTCCGCTCGTTGCCATTACGGGAAATGTTGCATGTAACCTTATCGGACGCGACAGCTTTCAGGAAATTGATATAACGGGTATTACTTTGCCCATTACCAAACACAATTATTTTGTAAATGATGTAAATAAGCTTGCAGACGTTATTCGTGAGGCGTTTCAGATAGCAAAGTCGGGCCGTCCCGGTCCTGTACTTATCGATGTGCCGAAGGATGTTCAGATTGCAAGTGCCGAATACACACCGAAAGACGTCGTTGACTTTACCGAAAATCCGACGGCAGACGACGAGCTCATCACGCGTGCGGTATCATTAATCGACCAGTCTCAGCGTCCGTATATATACATAGGCGGCGGCGTTATCGGCTCAAAGACATGGGACGCGGTTCTCAAGCTTGCGGATAAAATCGACGCATATGTAGGAAGCTCTCTTATGGGGCTGGGCGCCATTCCCACTGATAACGAGCGGTTTTTGGGAATGCAGGGTATGCACGGCAGATATGCTTCATCTATGGCGCAGAGCCGAGCTGACCTTGTATTTGCCGTAGGCGTCAGATTCAGCGACCGTGCAACGGGAAATAAACAGAAATATTCAGAGAATACACGCTTCATTCATCTTGATGTTGATTTTGCGGAGCTTAATAAGAATATTAACGTAGATGTTGGAATCTGCGGTGATACGGCAGCTTCGTTAAATAAGATTATTGCCGCGGTGCAAAATCACAGCCACCCCGAATGTGATAATCTTGTAAAAGATTTTAAGAAAAAAGAAGAAACTCTTATCCAACCTACC
>CAMGCN010000102.1 GCA_946040935.1 uncultured Clostridia bacterium
ACAATACACCCTTTGACTTGCTTGTAACCAAGCTAACCAAGGTAAGTTTTGTTGGCAGGGTTTTTAATGTAATTTATAGACTTAAAAAGAAAATCTCTCGGTAAACTAAAACAACCGTTATCAAAGCGATAGCGGTTGTTTTTTTTATGCTGTTTATATATTAATTTTCCCTTGCTTTTCAAACCAAACGTTTTTAGCCGAAAAAACTTTCCCCGACAGATAGGAGAGAGGAGAACCGTCTGAAATACCCTCGAAAATCAGCTTATACGAATATAAAGCCTGTCCTGCGTGCCCTTTAACCCTAATAGGCTTTGCACCGTACTTTGTATCTCCCAGCAGAGGACAGCCGATCGTTGCCATGTGCGCTCTTATTTGATGGGTTCTGCCGGTTACAAGCTCGATTTCAACAAGTGAATACTTTTCGTTTGAATCAAGCACTTCATATCTTGTAATGACATTTTTACCCTCAGATTTACCGCTGCTGTCAACGGAAACCTTGTTCCTCTTTTCGTCCTTTTGAAGAGTACCTTTAAGCTCTCCTCTGACTTTTTTGGGAGTGCCCTCGCATATACAAAGGTACCGTTTCTCAATTTTCCGTTCTTTAATGAGAGAGTTAAGTGTTTTGAGCGCAACAGCGTTTTTAGCGGCAATAATAAGTCCGCCTGTGTTTCTGTCAAGTCTGTTTGCAACGGCGGGAGCGAAAGAATTTTCTTCCCTTGGATTGTATTCTCCTTTATCGTAAAGATAATGCTGCACTCTTGATACCAAGGAATCAAAGTGATAGGTTTTGTCCGGGTGGGCAAGAAGTCCCTCGGGTTTATCTATGATAATGATGTTTTCGTCCTCATACACAATGGGGAAGGTTTTAGGGGCTTTCATAAACTCAAATTCATCGTATTTCGCCTCGAAAAATTCATCCTTTATATAAAAGGTAAGTATATCCCCCTCATGCAAAATATCGTCAATGGCGCACTTTTTACCGTTGAGTTTTATGTATTTGGTTCGAATATAGCGGTACATCAGGGATTTCGGCATAGTTCTGAAGCGCTTTGAAAGAAACTTGTCAAGTCTTTGGTTAGCGTCGTTTTTGTTTATCGTTAAAGTCCTCACACGGACACCTCTTTTCTCACATTATTATATCAGTTGAAGCTTCATAATACAACAGATAATTTTTCGCTATGCTAAATATACAAAAATGGAATGATATCTCTGTTCAAAGTTACGATTTTCCCCTTTTATATTAATAATCTCTTTTCCGATTGTATCTTTTGTGGTAAAATCAATGTATAGCTATAATCGGCTAAGACTAAAAAAGGGAGAGATATTAATGAGAAAAACAAGCAAAAGAATCTTGAGTATCTTTTTATCGCTTTTGATTCTGCTGTCTGCCTGTGCTGTTATGCTTACGGTATATGCGGCAAAAGGTGAGACAATCTATTTCAAAAAGCCCGCTGATTGGAACGACCCTGTCTATATCCATTGGTGGGAAGGCTCAGGCGCACCAAGCTGGCCCGGTAAAAAAATGACTCTCGTATCGGGAGATGTTTACTCCTTTACGGATTCCGTCGGAATTGGCAAATTCAATATCAACGACGGCGGTTCCGATAATGTTTCAAATCCTCATCAAACAGTAAATCTGAACTGGCCCGGTGACGGCAAAATTTGCGTTGTCGGTACTTCTGCCGGAAATAACTCCTACGGAAACGAGTGTTGGAACGCATCCTGGTCAGATTTTGCTGGTGTTGGTTTGAGCGTTTCCGCAAATGTACCCTCCTGTGACTTTTTGGGTGAATTAACCGTCACTCTCAATGTATCTGAGGCTACAAGTGCAACATATACATTAAACGGCTCAGCTCCTGTTGCTTTCTCTGACGGCGACAAAATCGAAATCGGTAAGGATGCAAAAGCAGGGGACGTATTTACTCTGATTCTTACAGCAACCGACGGAAGCGACACGGTATCGCAAACATATACCTATACCTTAGTCGATTCTCCTATCGGAGCCTCAATAGTATATTTTGACAACTCCAAGTTTAACTGGGATACTGTATACTGCTACGCCTACGGCACAGTTGAGAATGCAGAATGGCCCGGACAGCTTATGCTTCGCGACGAGAAAACAGGCTATTACTATTTGACCTTTGATGAAACATATAAAAGCGAAAGCATTATCTTTACAAACGGACTTGAGAAGGACGACCCTGCTTACGGAAAATATCCCAAACAGACAGGACTTTCCCTTAAGGTCGGAGAGTGCAAACTCTTAACCGCTGAATTACAGTGGATTGACTACGGAAAGCCCGACTCTAAACCCTACGGCTTTGCATACACAGCAAGCCGCACAAAGTTTGGCAGTGAAACTATTAACGTAGATATCGACCTTAAAAACGCCGTAAGCGGTACTTACTCTGTTGACAACGGCTCTGAGATTCCCTACACAGAGCGTACAACAATAACAGTAGGCGAGGGCAAAATCGGTAATTCCGAGATAACTCTCACTCTAAAGGCTAAAAACGATAAGGGCATCGAAACAATAACTGTCCTCACATACAACAAAACCTTTACACCTTCCCAGACAAAGATTGAATCCGCATCAGACGGTCACACAACCGACGCCCTGGGCGGAAACTACGGCACTAACCCCAATCTTCAGTTGGGCTCATATAAGACCAACATAACTGTTGACGGAAATCCCTCCGAATGGGATTCTTCAATGATTATTGCTCAGGGTGTAGCTAATGATGACCCAAGAGTATATATGCCTTCCTCAATCCACGAGAGAGCAGTAGACGATTACGCACTCTATGCCGCATGGGATGATGAAAATCTTTATTTCATGTGGGAAATGGCAAACACAAGCGCAATTTTAGGCGGCAAGGATATTTTCTCTGCCCAGAAGCCTAACGGTTCTATTTGGAATCCCGGACTTCCCATGTATCTGCTTTTGAGCGTTGACCCTGAGAAGCATGCCGACGGTAAGGCAAGGGAGCTCAATATAAAGACAAACACCTGGATTGAATCTGCAAGTGTTTGGGGAAGCGGTTTATCATTTGATACCAATATTGATACCTTTATTGCTTTCGATTCAGCTAACACAAACGGCGGAGCCGCAATTATTCCTCTTGATGACGAAGGCTTCTTTAATTACTCCGAGTCAATTAGTATCGGAAGACCTAATAACAACCCCGGTACTCCCAACAATAACGGATTCAAAATCGCTTGGGATTACGGCACCTTATCCGAGAAGCTTATAGGTATCAACGGCTTCGGCGGCAGCCGCAGCATCGGTGATACTTACAGCGCAAACTCCGATTGGGTAGATTTCTTCGATTTAGGCTACAAGAAGGACGCAGGCTTTATCTATGAAGTCGCAATTCCTATGAAGCACTTGGGTATTGATAAGGCGTATATAGAGGAAAACGGAATCGGTGCTATGCTTGTAAGCACCTTCGGTACTTCTGCTATGAATACCTTACCCCATGACCCTGCTTGTCTTGATAACGCTGATGTAGAGTATAGCTTCGATCCCTCAAGCTCTCATGAAAAAGAGGATGCCGACCATATTTCAGTTCCTCTTGCAAGAGTAGGTAATCTCTTGAAGGACACGGTTATTACCGAAGCACCCTTAGAGGTTAATTTCGGCACAGATAAGGCAGGAGCACAGGGAGTAGGCAGTAAAATTACAATCACAGCCGAAGCCTATGGCGGTAAGGCACCCTATACTTATGAGTATAAAATTAACGGCAAGAGTGTTAACGCAACCGGAAGTGAGATAGTATTTACTCCCAATTCAAAGGGTATGCACACTTTCGAGGTAACCGTAACCGATGCAGCTAACACAAAGGTTACAGCGTCAAAAACAATAACAATCGGTGAAGCTGTACCTGTCGTAGACACTCCCACAGATCCTGAAACACAGCCTTCAACACCCGCTGAGACAGAACCTGACACAAAGCCTGACGGTAAATCCTACTACTTAGGCGATGCAGATATGAACGGTGAGGTTAACATTAAGGATGCAACCCTTATTCAAAAATCAGTTGCAGGCGCCGAAAGTATTAAGGACGCTGTTGCAATACTCGCTGCTGATGCTGACCAAAACAAAGAAATCAACATTAAGGATGCAACGATAATTCAAAAATTTATTGCAAGAATGGCTGTCAGCACACCCATAGGCGAACTCATTAATATCTGACAGCAAATACACAGCATAATATTTAAGAGAAAACCGTCGTCTTAATTGCCGACGGTTTTCTTTCACACATTTTAAGCGCCGGCATAGTATAAACCAGAGGTGATGCTGATGAGACGCAAAGGATGCTCTGCCGCACTTGCCTTTGCGGCAGGATTGCTCGTAGCGAGCTGCCTGCCATACGAATTTGTCGTGGTGGTAGCGGCAATCACCATAATTGTATTATGCTGTATATTTAGGAGGAGAACCTGTTGAAAGTTGTACTTATTGAGAATCCGAGGTTTATTTCATTCATACTTAGAAAGATTTATAGAATTAAAAAACAACCCTTACTTGAACAGTAGCATTTGAAAAAGCTCGAAGAAATCTTCGAGCTTTTATACGTTCAGATATACTAAGGTCTATCGTGGCAGAAATCAGCATATCTCCGGTAGGCAGCACGGTTTACTTTAAGAAAACTCACGCTACGGTACACCTAACTTTTACATGTGGAACGCTCTGAGCGGTGAAGGCAATCGGAATGCCTCATGACACGCAGTTCCCGAAACCGCTTACTTATAAAGTAGGCGGTTTTTTCTATGCTGTATTCATAATTTCGGAATCTCTCTAATAAAATGTCTTAGAACAAAAAAGGAGAGATAAATAATGGACTACACCTTAAGAGAACAACCCCTGTTTACCCGAAGCGAGATTTTGAGTACAAGCACTCAGCAGCCAGTAGACTTAGATTTTACTTTGCCCGATTACCTGTCTCTTATACACATCTGACGCTGCCGACGAAGGCTTAGGTGT
>CAMGCN010000103.1 GCA_946040935.1 uncultured Clostridia bacterium
TGTTCGTTTCGGAAGAGATGATATTCTCCTTTGCCGTGACGATAAATGAAAATTTTCTCGCCTACATTAGCGAGATTATTGTCGTCGTTATTACCCCTGCCGTATCATGCGAGCTCGATGAATTAGGGGAAAACAAGCTATATCAGTGCCTTTCTGAGGTCGGAATAGAAAACACCGCAGTTTTTTCGGCTGTTCGCGCCCTTTACGATAAAGCGGTAAGAGAATACGGTGAAAAACTTCTCGATGGATTTTCGGTTTCGGAAATAATAGAAAATAAAATTAATGAAATGGACGTGCGCGAGGTGGAAGATATGGTTATATCCACCATGAAGCGCGAGCTTGACGCGGTCGTGCGACTCGGCGCGCTTGTGGGTTTTGTACTCGGACTTTTGAATATAGTGTTCAAATAAAGGACTGTGAAAAACAGCGCAGAGCCATCAGGGAAAGATAACCTTGATTTGAGTCGGACTTATTTCAGGGAAATTAATTTTATATTTGCTTTAAGCACTTCCTTTCCCCCTTTTGTCAGGTTCAGGGTGGCGGAGTCTGTCAAAATATACATGTAAAAAACGAACACCTCTGACATAATGAGCAAGGTTCATAAGGACAGTTATCTAAAATATAATAGCAATATCACTCGCCGTAAGGCGAATAAAACTGCCCAAGTGTTCTAAAGGACACTTGGGCAAATCAGAGGTGCTTTATTATTTGCTCCCCGTTGAGCCGAAGCCTCCTGCTCCCCTTTCGGTGTCTGAAAGACTGTCGCACTCACAAAATCCGGGCGCTATGTAGGGCATGAATACTATTTGGGCGATACGCTCTCCCTGCTCGACGGTTTGTACCTTGTCTCCGTGATTGTGAAGGGCTACCATTATCTCTCCCCGGTAGTCGCTGTCTACAACTCCGACCTTATTTGCAGGAGCGAGGTCTTTTTTAGAAGAAATACCGCTCCTTGCAAAGACAAACCCGGCAAATCCGCTCGGTATTTCAACAGCTATGCCTGTTTTTATCATAACGGTTTTTCCCGGTTCTATCGTCACTTCCCCGTCGAGGCAGGCATATAGATCGGCGCCTGCGGCATATTCCGAACCGTATGTTGGGACAGTGGCATTTTCATTTAACTTCTTGATATTTATTTTCATTTTTTATCTCCTTTGTATTCTAAAGCTATTATATCATATATCCGTCTTTTTTCAAGAGATGTATATGTCATTTTTTTATTAAGACCTTTTAATTACTGTAAAAGTGTGATATAATCATCTGTGAATTACACTATAACGGAGTAAAAATGTTAGAACTAAAGAACATTTCCTTCTCTGCCGACGGCGAGGAGAAAAAAGAAATATTAAAAGATATCACTCTTTCTATTGATGAAAGCTTTGTCGCCATAACCGGACCGAACGGCGGCGGCAAATCGACTCTTGCAAAGCTCGTCGCCGGAATTTATACCCCTACGACAGGGCAGATATTATATAATGGCGTTGACATCACTAACATGTCGATAACAGATAGGGCGCGGCTGGGTGTGAGCTTTGCTTTTCAGCAGCCTGTCAGATTTAAGGGCATTACCGTAAAAGACCTTATAACTATCGCGGCGGGAAAGAAAATCGGCGTTTCCGAAGCCTGTGTTTATCTTTCCGAAGTGGGACTTTGCGCGAGGGAATATATTAACCGTGAAATAAACGCTTCTCTTTCGGGCGGCGAGCTTAAAAGAATAGAAATCGCAACTATTCTGGCAAGAGGTACTAAACTCTCGATTTTTGACGAGCCTGAGGCAGGCATCGACCTTTGGAGCTTTAACAATCTCATAGCGGTTTTTGAAAATATGAGAAAAACTCTCGGCGGCTCGATAATTATCATTTCTCACCAGGAGAGAATACTAAACATAGCCGAAAGGATTATAGTTCTTAACGGCGGCAGTGTAGAGCGGGACGGAAGCCGTGACGAGATATTGCCGTATATATTAAAAAGCGGCGGAGCGGCGTGCAGTACGCTTACCGAAAAGGCGGTGAAATAATATGGATGCCATACAGAAAACACTTTTAGAGAAAATTGCCGGCCTGCATGATGTTCCGCAGGGTGCGTACAATATCCGTGCGAACGGAAAACTCGACTCGAGAAAAACGACAGATAATATCGATATTGTGACAAAAGAGGACAAACCGGGTATTGATATTATCATAAAACCCGGGACAAAAAACGAGAGCGTCCATATTCCCGTGCTTCTTTCCGAAACGGGGCTTCACGACCTCGTATATAATGACTTTTATATAGGCGAAGGCGCTGATGTGACTATAGTGGCAGGTTGCGGAATACACAACGGCGGAAAAGAGGAGAGCGCGCATGACGGTATACACTCTTTCCACCTCGCAAAAAATGCTAAGCTCAAATATATAGAGAAGCACTACGGAGAGGGTGACGGAGAGGGTAAAAATCTCATGAATCCTACAACTGTCGTGGAGCTTGATGAGGGCGCGCACATGGAGATGGAGACCTCGCAGATAAAGGGAATTGACTCAACTTTGCGTAAGACAACCGCGACACTCGGCGCAAGAGCAAGTCTTGTAATTCACGAGAGCATCATGACGCACGGCATGCAGAGCGCTACAACCGACTTTTCGGTTTCGCTAAACGGCGAGGACTCAAATGCGAACGTCGTCTCTCGGTCGGTGGCAAAGGGCAAGTCAAGACAGCTCTTTCTTTCATGCATTGACGGGAATAACCGCTGTGCGGGACATACCGAATGTGACGCGATTATTATGGACGAAGCGTCTGTTTCCGCCGTCCCGAAAATCACGGCAAACGATGTCAACGCTTCTCTAATTCATGAGGCGGCGATAGGCAAGATAGCCGGAGAACAGCTCATGAAGCTCATGACGCTGGGACTCTCCGAAAAAGAAGCAGAAGAAAAGATAGTCGACGGTTTTCTGAAATAAGAGATTATATAACAAAAAGCAGACAAGATACTTACGCTTGTCTGCTTTGTTTTTTAGTCTTTGCTTTTTAGTGAATGATGCACTTTTCCGTGTCCTTATCGAAAATGTGAACACGGGAAACATCCATCGCGATTTTAACGGTGTCGCCTGCACGGGTTGTGGAGCGAGCCGAAACTCTTGCGATAAGATTTGTGAGGTTGTCGTCATCCTCGCTGCCGGATGTGAGGTAGAGATAAATCTCGGCACCCATAAGCTCGGTTACGTCAACCGACATTTCGATGATAGCGTCGGGGAACATGTCAAGATATCTCTGCTCGTCATGCAGACACTCGGGACGAACACCTGCTATAACGTCTTTTCCGATGTACTCCTGAAGCTCGGGAGCTTTTGCCTTCTCATCGGGAAGTTTAACAGAGTGACCGTTGAACTCGAGGTATACTCCGTCGCCCTTCTTGACGAGGGTAGAGTTGATGAAGTTCATCTGAGGAGTTCCGATGAAGCCTGCAACGAATGTGTTAACGGGCTTATCGTAAAGATCCTGAGGTGTGTCGACCTGCTGGATGATACCGTCCTTCATAACGACGATTCTCGTCGCCATGGTCATAGCCTCTACCTGGTCGTGTGTAACGTAGATAAATGTTGTGCCCAAACGCTTATGAATCTTGGTAAGCTCGGTTCTCATGGATGCACGGAGCTTTGCGTCAAGGTTTGACAGAGGCTCGTCGAGAAGGAATACCTTAGGCTCACGTACTATTGCACGTCCGAGCGCAACTCTCTGCTTCTGACCTCCCGAAAGAGCTTTAGGTCTACGGTCGAGAAGGTGAGTGATGTCGAGGATTCTCGCCGCTTCTTCAACGCGGCGCTTGATCTGTTCTTTAGGTACCTTGCGGAGCTTGAGTCCGAAAGCCATGTTGTCAAATACAGTCATGTGAGGATAAAGAGCGTAGTTCTGGAAAACCATCGCTATATCTCTGTCCTTAGGAGCGATCTCGTTTACGAGCTTGTCACCGATGAAAAGCTCTCCCTCGGTAATTTCCTCAAGACCTGCAATCATACGCAGAGTCGTCGTCTTACCGCATCCGGAAGGTCCGACGAATATAATGAATTCCTTGTCCTTTACTTCAAGGCAGAAGTCCGATACAGCGGTAACGCCGCCGGGATACTTCTTATAAATGTGTTTGAATGATAAACTTGCCATTATGGGTTCCTCCTTGACGCACCCGCGTCAATTCATAATTTCATGCAATATATTATAACAGAGCTTAAGGCAAATTAATAGGTGTTATTTCCCCAAAAATCGTCATTCTTATTTGTGTAAATTTCACAAAAATGACAGAATAGTTGAGAAAAAACCGCTTCCCGACGAGAAAAAACGAGATGTTTATTACAGCAAAGGCTCAAAAAGTAAAAATGTTTTCAAATATAGCAAACCCGATTTACCGTATGTTAACATTTGTTTTTATGTTAGCCATAGTTTTATTGTTTTTTCAGCATTTTTATCTCGTCTTCGTTTAGATACCGCCACTTTCCGCGCGGAAGGTCAGCGTCGAGCTTTATGCCTGCAAAGGATATCCTCTCAAGATACGTAATTTTGTTTTCCCGCGCTTCAAACATTCTTTTAATCTGATGATATTTCCCCTCGTACAAGGTGATTACACCCTTGCGTTCGGTTTCAAGACATATCTTGCACGGCAGAGTGACATATCCGTCGTCGAGGGTGACTCCTCTTTCCATTTCGGAGATGTCCCCGATATCGTCGCGGCACTCGAAACGGTATTCCTTTTCCGCGTGCTTTTTGGGTGACAGATTTTTATGCGCCGTTTCTCCGTCGTTTGTTAAAATCAACAGCCCGAGGGTGTTTTTATCAAGTCTGCCGCACGGAAAAAGCCCTCTGCGGCGCAGATTTTCCGGCAGAAGCTCGAGCACTGTTTTTTCTCTCGGATCATCTGTCGCGCTTATATATCCTGCGGGCTTGTTTAACATGATATATGTGTACTGTCTCTTATACACATCTGACGCT
>CAMGCN010000104.1 GCA_946040935.1 uncultured Clostridia bacterium
TGCACCTATTATAAACTTAGGGATTCCGAACGCCTCGGCAATATAGCTTGCCGCGTCAACGAAAACGTCGCCTCCCTTTACGATGAGCAGGATACCCACGGCGAAAAAGATGAACATAAAAATATTCTCTGACATTTTTAACCTCCAAAAAAACAGCAAGACTTTCGGTACCTTCGTACCAAAAGTCTTGTTCCTTACGTGTAAAGGTGTGCGCCCAGGATGATATCCGGGATTGTTGAACGCACATAGTAACTACTCCCTTTTGATGCGATGATTATACCACACACTATATTATTTGTCAAGGGAGATAAATATTATCCTTGTAAACAAAACCGTATATTGTATTTATTCTGCGATAAGGTTCATAAATGCTTTGCCTACAACTGTTCGCGCACCGTAATGACGGGGTATATTCATATCAGTGTATTCTTTTACGGAGTTGGGAGATTTGGTGGTATACGCGAATTTGAAGTATTTTGATGCGATTTCGCGTACAGAAGCGGAGTTTGAGCCTGCAGGATATGCCATTGAATCGCAGGGCATTCCGGTTATAGATTCGATAATCCTTTTTGATTCGGAAAACTGGTTGTCAACTACCTCGTCGCTTTGCTTTGCGAGATCGCAGTGGCTTACCGTGTGAGAGCCGAAATGTACATATCCGCTTGCCGCCATTTCCTTTACCTGCGCTGTTGTGAGGTATCCGTCTGTGTCGAGCAAATCTGTGACCAAAAATATTGTTGCTTTAGCTCCGTGCTCCTTAAGAATGGGAAACATGGTTGTATAGTTGTCTTCGTAACCGTCATCGAATGTTAAAACAACGCTTAAATTTTCTGTTTTTGCAAATTCGTCTGCGAAAAGATAAGTATATCCGGCTTCGTTTAGAAGGTCGAGCTCCTCGCTGAAGTCTCCGGGACGTACAAAAAGCGCTGTATAATTATTGAAAGGCTCTTCCATAATGAGGTGATACATTACGGGCGCGGGGGTGTGACCGTTTTCGTTAAAAACGGGTGCGACGGGTGCAGGGTCAGTCGGCTCGGGCTCTGTCGGTGCTTCTGTCGGTGCTTCTGTCGTCTCTTGGACTTCGGGCTCTGTATTGCTTTCCGTTTCTGTTGTCTCTGAATTTTGTGCAGTGTCGTTTTCTTCTGTAGGAATACTCTCTTCTGCCTTTTTGCCGCAGCTTGAAAGTATAATTATTAGCGAGAGTGATAATACGAGTATTTTTTTCATTTATGTTCCTGCCTTAAAAGTTTATCAAGATAAGGACTTACTCCCAAAAACCTGCAATACTCTTTGTATTTTCCAAGTATATAATTTCGTTTTTCAGGGGTGAGCTGTCCTTTTATTGCTTTTATCATTGTATTTTTAGGGGTTTCCTCGGGGTCGATAAGCTCAAGAGTCGAGACTTTATAGCCTTCGGCTTCAAGTCGCATTGCACGAAGAGCGTCTGTCGCCGCGTCGCACAGCTTTTGTTTGAGAATAGAATGCTTTGTGATAAACGACAGCTCGTCGCAATCTATCTGGTGCATCATCTCGTGATGACAGCAAGGCGTCGATAAAATCACCTTTGCGCCCAGTCGGCATGCGTTGTAAAGGACAATGTCTGTCGCAATGTCGCATGCATGAAGCGATATTACCATGTCTGCGTGCTCACATTCAAAAGCTGTTATGTCCGAACAAAGAAAATGCAGATTGTCAAATCCGGCTCTCTTTGCTACGCTGTCGCAATATTCGATAACATCTTTTTTCAGATCAACGCCGTACATTATAATGTCGCGTTTTTTTATTTCGGTGAAATAGTAGTACGCCGCAAAGGTGAGATAACTTTTACCGCATCACAGGTCGCATATCGTCAGCTTGCCCATGTGGGGAAGAGAAGTGTAAACGCTGTCGATTATTTCGAGAAATTTATTTATCTGTCGGAACTTTGAGCGCTTTTTATCAAATATATTTCCGTCTTTGTCGCTGACTCCGAGCGCTGTTAAAAAGTCGTACGGCTCTCCGTCGACGAGCACAGTGTTCTTTTTCTTGTCGTGAAGATTGACAGAGGCGCTTTCGTGGGTTTTTATGTTGTTTACAATAAAAATCCTGCCTGATTTTGAGACCTTGATTTCGCATTCGCCGCCGCTTGAAAAAACATTGCACTGACGGAACTGTTTGTACGCCATTTCAGTCGCCTTTTTTGCGGCTTCGGCTATCGGCAGATTGAGGTGGATGGCTTTTCCGTCTGTTCTGAATGTTTCAAACTGTATTTTTACCTCGTTTTTTTGCATAAAGGGCTTTGCGGTAACGCGTATTATTTCCTTGTCGAGCGGCCGGCTGAAAATTATTTTTTTCAGAGAACCGCAAACCAGTTCTTTATTTATAATACCATATATTTTTTCTTCCATGCTATAATGATAACCTAAATCGGGGACTTTTGCAACCGAAATGTTGTAAAAATAGAAAAAATATGATAAAATCTTTTTGAAAGAGGTGCTTAATTGAAAGGGAGAATTGTCAAAGGCCTTGGCGGACTGTACGAGGTGCGCGCCCAAGGCGGAAAGAGGATAAACTGTACGGCACGGGGTGTTTTCAGACATGAGGGTTTAACGCCTCTTGTCGGAGATTTTGTCGAAATTCGCCTTGAAAATGACGACGAAGGGGTTATAACCGATATATCGGAAAGAAAAAACTCTCTGATAAGACCTCCGCTTGCAAATATAGACTATCTATTTTGCTTTGTTCCGTGCGCGCAGCCTGCCCCTGTTTTTGAAACGGTCGATAAGCTGACGGCTATCGCCGAGCATAACGGCATAGAGCCTGTTATCGTTGTGAGCAAACTCGACCTGGGCGGAGAATCGGATAAAATACGCAGGATATATGAAAAGTGCGGATACTCGGTTTTCGGCGTTTCAGCAGAAACGGGAGAGGGAGTAGACCTTTTGTGTGAATATTTGAAAAATACGGTAGGTGACGGCACAGCGGCTTTTGCGGGCGCTTCGGGCGTCGGAAAGTCAACGCTTATGAATAACCTTTTTCCCGCTCTTTCTCTCAAAACTGGCGGCGTCAGCCGTAAAACGGAACGCGGCAGGCATACTACCCGACATGCAGAGCTGTATTTTGTAAATGAGTACGGATATTCCGACCTCGACTGTGTTGTCGCAGATACTCCGGGCTTTTCCATGCTCGATTTTCTGCGTTTTGATTTTTTTGATAAGGAAAGTTTGCCGTATAATTTCCGCGAATTCCTACCGTATATTTCCGAGTGTAAATACAGAGGATGCACGCATATGGGCGAGGAGGGCTGCGCTGTTCTTGAGGCAGTTGAAAATGGCGAAATACCCGAGAGCCGATATGACAGCTTTTCGCAAATATATAAAGAAATAAAAGATAAACGCCCCTGGAATGTCAAAAATTAAATCGGCGGCATATAATAATAACAGAACGGAGGTTTTCTTTGTGAAGGTCGTAGTTATTAAGCCGCCTAAATTACTCTCTCGAGTAATAAAAAAGGTTTTTAGAATAGGTTAATAAAAAACAGGAGTCACAATGAGGATATTGATTGTCGTGCAGGAAAAAATCCTTGCTGACCGTCTTTTTCGGAAGTTTACGAAAAATAAGTTTGCCTGCGATCTCGCGTTTGACGCGGAGCGCGGTGTAGACTGCGCTCTTTCGGGGATATACGATGCGATTTTTCTTGAAGCCACGCTTGTCATGGCAGACGGAAGGGATGTTCTGAAAACGCTGCGACAGGACAATGTTTCCGCTCCTGTTATAATGCTGTTTCCCCGAAACAGCGCACAAGAGAGAATTCGCGCGCTGAATATGGGAGCTGACGGATGTTTGGTTAATCCCATACTTTCCGATGAGGCTTTGGCGCTTTTGCGTGCGGTTTTACGGAGAAATAAAAATTATGTACCTGACGATTCGATAAAGCTGGGCGATCTCATTTATGATATGTCTACTTATGAGATAAGGTGCGGCGAGCGCAGTGCTAAACTGACTGCAAAGGAAGTTCAAATTCTTTATCTGCTTATGAGCAGGGGAAACAGGATAGTACAAAAGGACGAGCTGTTACTAAAGGTATGGGGATATGAGAGCGATGCTGAGTATAATAATCTCGAAGTACATATAGCTTATTTGAGAAAAAAACTGCATGATATCGCCTCGTCTGTCAGCATAAAGACTGTGCGCGGCGCGGGGTATTGCATGGAATGGCAAAGGCGCATGTTATAATGTTCAGTCCATGTTGACGCTCGGCACATTTCCTACTATTACCGATTCGGCGAGAATAAAGTCCGCGCTGTAATCTACAGTAAAAGTTTCCTCGGCAAAAATCAGCGTTGTGTGAGAAACGACTTTCAGTATGATTTTATGAAGCGTTTGGTTTATTCCCGAGCTTTCGAAAATGCTTTCCGTGTAGGTATCTATCGTTGTATCCTGCGCTATCTTCATCGCCATTCTCGGACCTTTACCGGAAAAAATATCTATACCCGTCAGAGTCCCGAGAGGGACTTTTACTTTTACAGGTTTTCCCTTGATAAGCTCGCCCGCTCTGTCGTTTATCTGTATGGCAACGGCGTTAAGAAAGGAAGAGTTTACGTTTACCGATGTGACCTCTCCCTTTTCATTTCGGGAAATTACGGCCATTTTGTCGTAATTTATTTCGTCGTTTTGAGTCGTTTCCGTCTGCGCTTTGTTGATCGCGTCGTTCATCATGTTGAGCGTCGCGGCCGTTGCCGCGTCAAAAAGAACCGGATCTATTTTTACGCTGAAAAAAGTATATGTCAGTATTATCGTGAGAAAGCACAAAAGCGTCACCAGCGCAGTGAAGCGGTATTTTGTTTTTTTATGTTTTCTTATGGCTTTTGGCTGTATGTACATTTTATCACCATTTAATTATTTGAAAATCTGAAAATATGGTGAAATTTTATATTGCAAACTTACCGTACTTTTGCTATAAT
>CAMGCN010000105.1 GCA_946040935.1 uncultured Clostridia bacterium
GTCCATGCGTGCGCCACCGAAACCGCCGAACTTAAAACAGGCGGTGTGTCGTATGATAAGTCGCTTACCTGGGTGCGGACATCCTTTATAAGCACGGGCGGCTCACATGAAAACCTGTTTAGCACCGACTGCGTTTCATCGCTGATTCTGCCTAAACGTGCAGGGATGTACTCTCTTTCTCCCAGCGCATTTTTGAGAGCGGCGTACGCCATTGCCGACACTATTGAATCCGTGTCGGGGTTTTTATGTCCTGTTACATATATAGGTATCATTTTTTCTCCTTTTATCTGATTTCTTTCATAACTGAAATAAATTCGTCGATATCTTCTTTTGTCGTTGCAAAGCTTGCGGCGATTCTTATGACTATTTTTCCGTCGGGCAGGTTTTCCCAAAATGATACTGCCGCTTTTTCGCGCAGCGCCGCGTATTGTTCTTTTGTCAATATAAAAAACTGTTGATTTGTCGGTGAATTGACGAATGTTTCATATCCGAGCGCGGATATTTCCTTTTGAGCGCGCCGTGCGAGTGCTGTGGCGTTTTTGCCGATTTCAGTGTACAGCCCGTTCTCAAAAAGAACGCCGAACTGAATGCCCAAAATTCTTCCCTTTGCACAGAGTGCACCGTGTTGCTTGATTATGGTGAAAAAGTGGGGAAAGGCGTCCTTGTCGGGAAATACTACCGCCTCGCCGAAGAGCGCGCCGCATTTCGTACCTCCGATATAAAACGCGTCGCAGTATTTTGCAAGGTCGGGTAAGAAGACATCATTTTCACTGCATCCGAGGGCATATGCCAAACGCGCGCCGTCACAATAGAGGAATATACCTGCTTCGCGGCATACCGCCGAAATCCGGGAAAGCTCTTCTTTTGAATATATTGTGCCGTATTCTGTCGGCTGGGATATATAGACTCCGCCCGGTTTTACCATGTGGTCACGGTTTTCGTCACTATTATAGCCATTTATCAGCCGGGAAATGTCCTGCGCGCTGATTTTTCCGTTTTTATGAGGAATTGTCAGAACCTTGTGTCCCCCGTGCTCGATAGCGCCGGCTTCGTGAAGGCTTATGTGTCCGCTCTGTGCGGCGATAACGCCCTCGTAGCTTTTGAGCAAGGCGTCAAGAGTAACGAGGTTTGCCTGAGTTCCGCCAGACAGAAAGAATATTTGCGCCGTGGGGCACTGTGCCGCCGTGCGTATCTTTTCTTTTGCATCTTCAGAATACTCGTCGAGTCCGTATCCCGCGCTCTTTTGGGTGTTTGTTTCGCACAGCCGCGAGAGTATCGCGCTGTGTGCGCCTTCCATATAATCGCTTGAAAGATTAACTCGTATCATTTTACCTGACCTATCGTAGTATTCATTTTAATAATTATATCACAACATCGCGGAAAGTACAATAAAGCTTATGTAATGATACTGTAAAAAAATGGGGGATATAAAAAGAAAAAATCGTATAAAATTACCTCCCTGCCTGTGCAGAGAGGTAAAGCCGAAAAAATTACGGATACACTGAAACAGCGAAATATTACAGGGTGACTCCGGTTTTGAATATTGAAATTTCTCTGTAACCGTTCAGCTCGTTTTTGGCGAGTTTTTCGCCGTTTGCTATTTGTTTTACCGTTTTGTAAAAGTCGTTCGAGACCTCTTCCATGTCCGCGCCGTTCAGAAGTACGCCTGCATCAAAGTCAATCCAAGCGCTCTTTTTCTTTGCGAGTAAGCTGTTTGTTGAAACTTTAACGGTAGGTACGGGCGCACCGAAAGGCGTTCCTCTGCCGGTCGTGAAAAGGACAATCTGCGCTCCGCCGGCAGAAAGAGCTGTTGCCGCCACCAGGTCGTTTCCGGGAGAGTAAAGCAGATTGAGACCTGATTTGCTCACCCTTTCTCCGTAGGAAAGAACATCGACTACCGCCGCGTCTCCGCTCTTTTGCGTACAGCCGAGCGATTTTTCCTCAAGAGTGCTGATACCGCCGTCTTTGTTACCGGGCGAGGGGTTTTCGTATATAGGCTGTCCGTTTGCCTTATAGTAGTTTTTGAATGAATTTATCATGCCGACCGTTTTGTCAAACGTAGCCTTGTCTATGCAACGGTTCATGAGTATCGTTTCAGCACCGAACATTTCGGGAACTTCGGTCAGAATCGTGCTTCCGCCGCAGGCGGTCAATTTGTCGGAAAATCTGCCGACGAGGGGATTTGCGGTTATTCCCGAGAACCCGTCCGAGCCGCCGCACTTTAATCCGATAACGAGCTTTGAAACAGGCTGTTCGGTGCGTGTGTCGCGCGCGGCAATTTCCTTTAATTCTCCGATGATTTTAACACCCTCGGCTATTTCGTCGTTCACTGACTGCGCCTCGAGAAATCTTATTCTCTCTTCGTCATAGCCGCAAAGGAGCTTTTTAAGCTCGGATATTCTGTTGTTTTCACATCCTAAACCGAGCACCAATACTCCGCCTGCATTCGGGTGACGTATAAGATCGGCAAGTATCTTCTTTGTATTTTCGTGGTCGTCGGAAAGCTGTGAGCATCCGTAAGGATGAGTGAATGCGTAAGCTCCTGTCCTGCTTGCTATTTCTCGAGCCACATCGCATACACAGCCGACAGTGGGAATTATCCAAAGCTCATTTCTCACCCCGACTCTGCCGTCTTTTCTCTCATAGCCGAAAAACGTGTCGCTTCCCTTTGCGTCCGGTGTGGGAACGGGGGAGTAAGTGTAGTTGATTATGTCGCCGAGCCCGGTTTTCAGGTTGTGTGTGTGTACCCATTCGCCCGATTTTATGTCCTCTGACGCACGGCCGATAGGGTAGCCGTATTTTATAATCTGCTCACCGCGCTTGATGTCACGGAGTGCGAATTTGTGACCGGCTTTGTCGCCCTGCGTCGCCACTGCGACGTTGTCGCGCTCATTGATTATATACATTTCATTGCCTCGTATGCGCCCTTTTGGCGTATTGAGTTAAGGTCGAGAGCCACCTGATTGCAGAAGCCTTCGTATTTGTTCAAATCCTCGCCCCAAAAGTCAATATTTCCGCATAAATCGGGAAGGAGAGTTTCTGAGTCTCTGTTTTTTTCAAACCAGTCGATAACGCTCTGTGAATCGTTTGATTTTCCCGAATCGAGATAGAAAGCGGCGAGCGCGGCAAATGAAAATGTAATTCTGCGCGGTATTTTTCCGTAGATTTTATAGTAATCTTTGAATGACGGCAGCAGCCGAGCTGTGAATTTCGATACCGAGTTTAGAGCTATTGACAATAGCGCGTGATCGATAAAAGGATTGTTAAAACGTTCGAATACACTCTCCGCAAAGGAGAAAAGCTCGGATTTTTCAAGGGTAAGCGTCGGTATTATTTCCTCATAGACGATTTTTCTCATATAGTCGGATATAACATCGTCCTGCATACACTCGCGTACAATACTTTTTCCTGCAAGGTATGCGGCAAGGACTGTTGACGTGTGTGCGCCGTTGAGTATACGCACCTTGCGCTCTCTGTATGGTGTAACGTCATCACAGAATACCACAGGCAACCCCGCTTTATCAAACGGTAGTATGTTTCTTATGTCTGCGCGCTCTTCTATTACCCAAAGGGCGAAGGGCTCGCATACGTCAAGCATGGGATCGCCGTATTTTTCACTTTGCGCCGGGTCGCGACCGGTTACTATTCTGTCAACCAGCGTTGTGCAGAAGTGACAGGACGATTTTATCCATTCAATGAATTTCTCGGGAAGATTAAAGTTCTTTGCCGATTGATAAACGCATTTTTCGAGTTCGCGTGCGTTGTTTAATATAAGCTCGCACGGAAGTATGTAAAGTCCTGCGTCCTCATCGCCTGCGAAATGCGTGTATCTCTCAAAGAGAAGACGTGTGAGCTTGGCAGGGTAACTTGTCGGGGGACAGTCGTCAAATCGGTCATCCTCGCTTAAGGCGATGCCGGCTTCTGTTGTATTTGATACGATGATTTTTAATTCCGGGTCACGTGCAAGCGCCAAAAGAGCGTCGAAATCCTCATAAGCGCCTATGGCGTCGCAAACCGAACGGATAACCCTCGCGTTTTCGACGGTTTTTCCGTTTTCTCTTCCGCGAGTGAGCAGAGTGTACTCGCAGTTTTGAGCTTTCAGCGCCTCAATGCTTCCGAATTTAACAGGCTTAACTATGGTGATTTTCGCATCTGTTACGCCCTTTTCATTTGCAACGTCGAACATATAGTCGACAAATGCGCGCAGGAAATTTCCCTCACCGAATTGAAGTACTTTCATTATTAGTTTCCTCTAAAAATATTTTGTCAACTAATTATACGAAACAGAAAATAATATGTCAATGACAATCACGGAAAATTTTCAAAGAAATCACAAAAATCGCGCTTACTATATGTTAAAAATAGTATTTCATCTAAATAAGAATATTTCATAAACGAAGCGTATTTTACTTTGTGTAAATTTTTTTGTTCTGAAAGGAAGGAATTTCATTGAAAAAGAAGCTATCGAAAAATTCTGATGTAGACTTGAAGTGACAAGAGCGTTTATCGGTGAAACGCTTGTTTTTCGGCAAATGTTACATCCACGGCTGAATCTTGGATAAAATCAAAACCTAACGGATTTAATGAAATAAAAACCGCCAACCGCTTCAGCAAATTCACCCGTGCGTCAGCACAAATTTCACCTGCGAAGCAGATTTCACCCACCCGAAAGGGTGAATTTGCTGAAAAAAGCACTTGCCGAAGCAAGTGCTTTTTTGTCAAGTGATAGCAAAAAAAGAGCCGCCGCAAATTTTTGATGTGGACTTGAACGGCAAGAGTATTTTGCCGGTGAAATATTTGGCGTGCGGCAAATGTGAAATGGGGCTTGACAATCACTCAGTTTTCGCCTTCTTTATTGGCCTGTCTCTTATACACATCTCCGAGCCCACGAGACGCTACGCTAT
>CAMGCN010000106.1 GCA_946040935.1 uncultured Clostridia bacterium
CTTTTCCTGCAGACATGGATAGAGATAGGACTTCCGGGACTTATAGTGCTTATCGTTACGATTTTAATATTTATTCAGTGTTCCTTCAGCTTTTTCAAAAAGAGCGCGGGCGGACAAATGAAAACAGGCAAATTCCTCTCTCTTGCCGGTTTCTGCGGCATAATGGGAGTCCTCCTTCAGGGATTTACAGACTATATTTGGTATAACTACCGCGTTTATCTGATGTTCTGGCTTATCATAGGACTGACGGTGGCAATACAGAACTTCTCGGTCGAAGATTCACGGCCGGGCGTTGAGTCGAGAATATAATGAGGTGATAAATATGGATTCGGTAAAAAAAGAAAAACACAGATTTAATTTTGTCGACGCGATAATTTTGATCGTCGTCATCGCGGCGCTTGCGCTTGTCGGGTACATTTTCTTCTTCCGAGACAGTAAAGGCGGAAGTAAAGTGCAGATTTACTACGCCGTAGAATGTGCCGAGGTAAAGGAAGATATAGCGTACAATCTCAAGCCGGGCGAGCTCTTTACTTCTTCAGGCTATGAACTCGGCTATGCAGTCGACAGTGTTGTGGGAGACAGAGAGTATATCGCCAGCACTAAAGACGGAAATGTGGTTAAGACAAATATCCCCGGCTACCGTTCGGTTATATTTATTGTAAAGGCCGACGCCGTAAAGAAGAGCTATGAATACGAGCTTGACGATTATTATAAATTACAGATCGGCAGAGAAGTGCGTCTGAGCTCTCCGAGTATCGCGGGAAAAGGCTATTGTATAGCGCTTTCCGAAATAAAAACAGATGAAGAGGCACAGGCATTTATAAACCGCGTCAAGACTATGGCGTATAAGGCTGATGTTTACAGTGAGGAGGCGAGCGAAAATGAGTGAGAAAAAGAAATTCAGATTTAACATTCTTGATGTTATTATAATATTGGTTGTCGTTGCATGTGTGGTCGGCGCGGCTATACGCTATTCGCTCCCTACAAAGCTGGGAATAGTATTTAACGGACAGGACACTGCCGTCGTAACATTCTATGTGAACAATATGAAGACAGAGGCCGCAAAGAGTTCCTTTGTCGAGGGCGACAAATATTTCTGCAAAGACTTCAACTGCTATCTCGGTGAGTTATACAATACGGAGAATTTTGTGTATGAACCGCATAAAATGTATAATACCAATGAAAGCGGAACACTGACCGTAGATACGATTGACTCAAGATGCGACGTCACGGGATATTTTCTCGTTAAAGGAACCGTAGATGAAGAAAAAGGTTTTATGCTTAATAAAACCGAAAATTTATCTCCCGGCGAAGAAATAGAGGTCAATTCCGTAAACCGCAAAATGCAGGTAGTCATCATGTCTATCGACTTGGTGGAATAAATTTACCGAAATACTTGATTTTTAGGTATTCTTTTGGTATACTAATATAAGCATTTTCTAAGAGTACGGGAGTATATTATGATAACACGCAAAATAACGGTTACGAACAGCGTCGGACTTCATGCAAGACCTGCTACGTATTTTATTCAGGAAGCTAACAAGTACAAAAGTACGATTTCCGTGAAAAAGGATCAGCGTAAGGTTAACGCAAAGAGTTTGTTAGGCGTTCTCTCGCTCGGGATAATTCAGGGAATGGAAATTGAGCTTGAGGCAGAGGGAACCGATGAGACCGAGGCGCTTGACGGCCTTTCAAATCTCATTGAAAGCGGTTTCAACGAATAATTCTTATGCTATGAACGGCGGGCAATCCTTTTTTCGGATTGTCCGCATTTGCATTTATTAAAAGATATGGAAAAATTATCACGGGTTTTATCAAGAGATGAATTAAGGGAAAAGGCGAACCGCCTGCCGCTTAGGCCGGGGGTTTATATAATGCGCCGTGCCGACGGTACGGTCGTTTACGTCGGAAAATCAAAATCTCTTAAAAACCGCGTTACCCAGTACTTCGGCTCGGGCGGCTCTCATAATCTCAAGACGGCGAAAATGGTGTCAAATGTCGCAGACTTTGAGTATATGCTTACAGATACCGAAATGGAGGCTCTTGCTCTCGAAAACAGGCTGATAAAGCTCTATCAGCCGAAATATAATATACTGCTTAAAGATTCGAAGAGCTATCCGTATATAAAAGTCGACATTAAATCACCTTTTCCCAGGATAGAGATGACGCGTAAACGCCTGGACGACGGCGCGAGGTATTTCGGTCCCTATTCGGGCGCACGGGACATATACGGGGTGATAAAAACTCTCGAAAAGACCTTCGGTATTGCTTCCTGCAAATACCGTTTCCCGAAAGACGCGGGAAAGGTAAGACCGTGTATATACAAACAGATAGGGCAATGCGTCGGTCCTTGTACAGGAAACGTGTCGAGTGAAGAGTATCATGCGCTTTTTGATCAGATAATGCCCGCATTAAAGGGCAACTACGGAGAGGTGCGCGCTTTGCTTTCAGAGCGTATGCAAAGCGCCGCGGAAGCTATGCAGTATGAGAGCGCCGCGCTTTACCGCGACAGGATAAATGCGCTCGACGCTCTGCGTACAAAGCAAAAGGTGCTTTGTGCTCCCGATGTAAACTACGATATTTTTTCCCTGTATACAGACGATGTGTGCTCCTGTATAGGAATGTATGTCGTAAGAGAAGGGGCGCTTACCGACAGCGACAGTTTTGTATTCTCACACGATGTTATAGTCGACGCAGAGAGTATTTCGGCATTTTTCTATGAGATATATAAAAACCGAACCGATATACCTAAAAAAGTTTTGATAGGTTTTCCCATGCCCTCTGACGCTCTTTGCGACATGAGGAAAATGCTTTCCGATATAGCAGGGCATAAGGTGAGCGTGCATGTACCCGAAAGGGGAGATTTACATGCTCTCGCTTCGACTGTATATGACTTTGCCGCGCACGAGGCGAGCGAGTACAAGCACAGAAATGAGAGAGACTCAAAAATGCTGTTCCGTCTTGCACAGCTTCTTTCTCTCGAGGTGTATCCCGAGCGCATAGAGTCTTACGATATTTCAAACTACGGAAATGAGAATATAACGGGCGGAATGGTCGTAGCGATAGGCGGAGCCCTCAAAAAGAGCGAATACCGTATTTTCAACATGAAAACAGTCAGCTCTCAGGACGATTACGCTTCAATGCGCGAGATGCTCTCCCGCCGCCTTGAACACGGAAATCTGCCCGACCTGATTTTACTTGACGGCGGAAAAGGGCATGTCAGCGTGATAAGAGAGCTTTTTGAAGAGCGTGGGTGTGATATACCTGTTTTCGGAATGGTTAAGGACGATTTTCATAAAACACGGGCTCTGTGCGACGGCGAAAATACCATTTCCATAGCAAATGAGCAGGCGGTATTTCAGTTTGTTTATAAGCTTCAGGAGGAGGTGCACCGCTTTACCGTAACAAAAATGCGCTCTAAAAAGCAGTCTACGGTAAAACACTCTTCACTTGAAAAGGTAAAGGGGATAGGACCTGAAAAGGCAAAGGCGATTCTCGCGAAATTCGGGGGTCTTGCCGCCGTGAAAAAAGCGAGCGTACAAGAGATAGCGCAGGTAAAGGGAGTAACTTTACAAAACGCACAGGATATTAAGATGAAATTCGGTGATAAGTGATGATGAGGATAATAACGGGAAAAGCTCGCGGTGTGCGCCTTGATACGCTCGAGGGTCTTGCCACGCGTCCCACCTCCGAGAGGGCAAAGGAAGCGATATTCAACACACTTCAATTTGAGATAACGGGAAAGCGTGTTCTTGATCTTTTTTCGGGAAGCGGCCAGCTCGCTTTGGAGGCGCTTTCGCGCGGTGCAAAAGGCGGTGTGCTTTGCGATAATTCGCCCGACGCCGTAAAGGTGATAAAAAGAAATATAGAAAAAACACGCCTTTCGGGCGCGAGGGTGTTAAACTGTGATTTTCTTTCGGCGGCAAAGTTGCTTTCGGGCGAAAAATTCGATATTGTATTTCTCGATCCTCCCTATGCCGCCAAGCTCATTTGTGATTCGCTTGACGCTCTTGACAGATATGACCTTGTAGCCGACGGCGGGATTGTCGTATGCGAGGACGAAATTCCCGAGCCGTACGAGCATGAGGGATATAAGCTGCGAAAACACGGTAAATACGGCAGAATATATCTTTCTTTTCTTGAAAAGGAGGCAAAAAAATGATAAAGGTTTTGCTTGCGGGAAGCTATGATCCTATAACAAACGGACACGCCGATTTGGTACGCAGATGCGCTTCGCTTTTTGACGAGGTTCATGCCGTTGTATTTGTCAATGCAGAAAAAAACTGCCGGTTTACTCTTGAGCAGAGAAAAGAAATGCTTCGTTTAGCATTTCTCGATTTAGACAATGTCAGGGTTGACGCGTATGAGGGAATGACGGTCGACTACGCGAGAGAACATGATATAAAGCTTTTGATTCGCGGTGTTCGCGGCGTGGAGGATGTCGAATATGAGATGACAATGGCAAACAACAACCGTACATACGCGCCTGAAATTACCACGATGTTTCTGCCGGCGGAAAAAAGTCTTTCGGGCGTGAGCTCTCATGCGGTGAGGAAGATGCTCGAACGGGGAGAGAGCATACGCGGCTGTGTGCCTGCTCCCGTCGCGGAGTATATAGAGAAGATGCTGTAAACACAAAAATGCACCGTCTGCCGATTTTTAAGCAGACGGTGTATTTTTGGTTTACGAAAACCAACCGAAAAGCGGGTGATTCCATACAGACTTTTGCCGTTGAGCAATCCTTCCGACCGGCTCTCCTGTGTAAGGGGAGCAGCCTGCACTCTACTAACGGCTACCCGTAAAAGGGGAAATATCAGCACTACGCTCGGCTCCCTTGTGTAAAGGGAGCTGTCAGCGAAGCTGACTGAGGGATTGTTTTTGTGC